>NZ_JBSSBV010000063.1:0-12249 GCF_054059115.1 Thermostichus sp. MS-CIW-26 | reverse complement strand
TTGCGGGATACCGCCTTCCTGCTCAGAGATAGGCAGGATGCGATCGCTTCTTTCCTGAACCATGTTCAGGAGAGTTCAGCGTGAATGTATCAGTGCAGCAGCGCAAGCCACACTTTCCATTCCTTGATAAAGAAAAAAGCCTGCCTTATTACTCCGCAACACTGTCGTGACGGGGCAGGCCGAAGGGATCCAGAGGCACTTTTTGGGAGATGCAGGAGCTTTAGCTGCGGGCCAGGGCGGATCCCAAAAGCAGAGCCATCACTGCCGGCACCAAGGCAATCGCCAGGATGGTGAAAACTTGTGCGTCCGTCATAACCAACTCCCTAACAGTGGAATTGCACAAAAGTCAGCCCCCTCACTCTACCGTAGCTTGAGGGGTAGCCTTGACACCGAGAAGAAAAGCTCAACATTCTTTACAAAGCAGCCCTTGCCCATCCCGCTTGACCGTGGCTCCCAGATCCTCTGCTTGGATCGATGTTGCTCCGCAACGCTGTCGCGACTGACATTCTCCCCACCCCTAAAGCAAGGGATTCTTTCTCAGTTTTGGGGCTTTACCCCAGGCAGAAAGGCCGGGGCCTGCGCTGCTGGTTTGCGGGTCATGCTACGATGTTGCTCCGCAACGCCGTCGCGACGGCGAAGCAGTTCTTGCCCATTCCTCCTGCGAAGTTCGGTCTTGGCGTCATCATGGTAGCTGCTCCACAAAGTCTGACCACCCTACGGGATAACCTGGCCATCCTGGCGGAAACGGATCCCGTTGTTTACCGCCTGATCCAGCAAGAGCTCAACCGGCAGCGGGATCACCTGGAGATGATCGCCAGCGAGAACTTCACTTCTCCTGCTGTCTTGGCCGCCCAGGGCTCGGTGCTCACCAACAAGTATGCAGAAGGGCTGCCGGGCAAACGCTACTACGGCGGCTGTGAGTTTATTGACGAGATTGAACAGCTGGCCATTGACCGGGCTAAGCAATTGTTCGGGGCAGCCCACGCCAATGTGCAGCCCCACTCGGGGGCGCAGGCCAATTTCGCTGTTTTCCTGGCCCTGCTGCAGCCAGGAGACACAATTATGGGCATGGATCTGGCCCACGGCGGCCACCTTACCCACGGCTCCCCGGTAAACGTCTCCGGCAAGTGGTTCCGCGTGGTGCACTACGGGGTGCATCCGCAGACGGAGCGGATTGATTTTGACCAAGTGCGGGATCTGGCCCTGCAGCACCGGCCCAAGCTGATCATCTGCGGCTACTCTGCCTATCCGCGGACAATTGACTTTGCCGCTTTCCGCGCCATTGCCGACGAGGTGGGGGCCTATCTTCTGGCCGACATTGCCCACATTGCCGGCTTGGTGGCCACTGGACATCACCCCAACCCCGTGCCCCTCTGCGATGTGGTGACCACCACTACCCACAAGACGCTGCGAGGGCCGCGCGGGGGACTCATTCTCACCCGCGACCCAGAATTGGGCAAAAAGCTGGATAAGGCAGTGTTCCCCGGCAGCCAGGGGGGGCCGCTGGAGCATGTTATTGCTGGCAAGGCGGTGGCCTTTGGAGAAGCCCTGCAGCCCGGCTTCGCCCAGTACTCGGCCCAAGTTATCGCCAATGCCCAAGCCCTGGCGGGATCCCTGCAACGGCGAGGCATTCGACTGGTTTCCGGGGGCACCGACAATCACCTGATGTTGCTGGATCTGCGCTCGGTTTCGGCGGTGCTGGAAAAGACTGGGGCGGCGGATCCGGTAATGACGGGCAAGCGGGCGGATCGGCTGATGGGGGAGATCCACATCACCGCCAATAAGAACACCATTCCCTTCGACCCACAGCCGCCCTTTGTAGCTAGCGGCCTGCGTCTGGGATCCCCAGCCTTGACCACCCGCGGCTTGGGGCCGGTAGAATTTGAGGAAATTGGGGAGATCATCGCCGATTGTCTGTTTCAGCCTGAGGAGCCTGCTGTATTGGAAGAGTGTCGCCAGCGGGTGGCTCAGCTCTGTCGTCGTTTCCCCCTCTACCCCCACTTGGGATAACCGCAATCCTCGCCACGGCTTGCTATGCCCTACTTGGTTGCCTTTCTGGCTGCTGCCTGTGTGGTTCTGTGGGCAACCCCGGTGGTGAAGGCGGTCGGGATCCGCAGTGGCCAGTTGGATTTTCCCGATGAGCGCAAGATCCACCGGCAGCCGATGGTACGCCTGGGGGGGGTTTCCATCTTTTTTGGGAACTTGGTGGCCCTGCTGTTGCTCTGGGGAGCCGGAGCTTTTGGGGGCTTGCGCACCGAGCAGGAGTACGAGATTTGGGGGGTGACAATTGGCGGGGTTTTGTTTTTCTCAATCGGCTTGGCGGACGACCTGTTTCACCTGTCGCCCTTTTCCCGCTTGTTGATGCAATTCGGCGTGGCTGCTGCCGCCTGGGGGGTGGGGGTGCGCATTGAGTTCGTCAACCTGCCCGGGAGAGGGATCTGGCCCTTTCCGGTGTGGTTGAGCCTGCTGATTACCCTGTTCTGGCTGGTGGGGATGGCCAACGCCATCAACTTTATGGATGGGCTGGATGGGCTGGCGGCAGGGGTGTCGGGAATCGCGGCGGTGGTGATGCTGATCGTAACCCTGCTGCTGGATCGACCGGCGGCGGCCATGCTGGCGGCGGCCTTGGCGGGGGCTTGCCTGGGGTTTTTGCGCTACAACTTCAACCCGGCGCAGATCTTCATGGGGGATGGAGGGGCCTATTTTTTGGGCTTTACCCTGGCTGGGATCGGGGTGATCGGGGTGGCCAAGGGGGTGACCACGCTGGCAGTGGCTCTGCCTTTCTTTATCTTGGCGGTTCCGATCCTGGATATGTCCACCGTGATCCTCAAACGGCTGGCCAGGGGGAAGTCGCCTTTCCATCCCGACAAAGGCCACCTGCACCACCGTCTGCTCAAAGCTGGCCTATCCCAGCGGCATTCGGTGCTGCTGATCTATGCCATGACCCTTTGGGGGGGATCCCTGGCCTTGGCCTTGGCGGGCTTGCCAGCAGGGGGCACCTACCTGGGCGGGGCCTCGCTGGTGTTGGCAGGGGTGGCTTGGGGGGCTTGGCAACGGCAACGAGCTTTGCCCTCGGAGGACAGGCCCGAACAGGAATATGTTGCTCCGCAATGCTGTTGCGACCAGGAATGTAAAGAAGATTGAGCTGGGCTTGTTCTCCATCGCTCGCCTGCCTAGACTGGAGGCGCTCTATATTTGTTGTTTTTTGTTTTGTTGTTTTTTGTTTAGCTCTGTGTTGCCTCATGCGCCCCACACCTGAGTTGGCAGCTCTCCTGCGCCGCACCGCGGATCGTATCCAATCCCAACACTGGGGCTTCTGGGACTGGGAGTACTGCTGGCGGGACAGCACCCGCTGCAATTGCGGCCTGTTGGTGCGAGAAGCCCTGGGCTGGGATCGGCAGCAACTCAGCCTGCGCATCCACCGCGGCACCTGGCGCTCCATCGCCCAAACCGCCTACCGAACTGTTGCCCTGGCCTTGAGGGATCCCTGGCAACTGGAGGGGCAGTGCGAGGCCACCGGCCTGCGGCTGGGGTATGTGTTCGAGAAAATGGCAGAGCTGGGGTTCGACCAACCGGAAGACTTTGCCGCCCTGGAGGAGCTGAGCGATCCCGTAATTCTGGCCCGCCTGGCGGAAAAAGGTGTGGAGCCAGCACAGCGCGACCAGGCGATCCATGTGGCGCTTTACATGCGGGAACTGGCGGACTGGATTGACGAACAACTGCAGGCGCAGGCTCAGATCAGCCGCTTGAGCCAACCTTTGCCCAAAACACCAGGGATCCTCGTCCAACAGTCGGTGCACCTTACTTGAGGAACTCAGTTAGATTCTTCCACCATTACCACATGGGCAGGGATCCCAGGGGGAAGAGCCTTGCAGCCGGACAAAAAGGCCAGCTCGATTAAGAAGGCAAATCCCCCCACTTCAGCACCGCTCTGGGCCACCAATTGGGCGGTGGCGGCGGCTGTGCCCCCGGTGGCAATGACATCATCCACGATCAACACCCGCTCTCCAGGCCGCAGGGCGTGGGCGTGCAGTTGGAGCTGGTCTTGGCCGTATTCCAGGCTGTAAGTCTGGCTGAGCACCGGCGGCGGCAGTTTGCCTGGCTTGCGAACCGGGACAAAGCCCAAGCCCAGGTGTTGTGCCAAAGCAGCCCCTAAAATGAACCCCCGCGACTCGATGCCGACCACATAATCTAGGGATCCCATGCCGGTGGTGCCGGCGGCCAACTGTTCAATAGCCGCCCGGAAGCCTGCCGGATCCTGCAGCAGGGGGGTCATATCCCGAAAGAGGATGCCGGGTCTGGGAAAATCGGGCACCAAGCGAATGAGGGCTCGCAGATCCATCCTGTTTTCCTCGCTGGCCAGTGGCTTGCTGTTCGCGTTAGCGGGACGGAGTCCTCAAAGGACGCTCCAAGCAACCCATCATACTCGGTTAGCTAATGGGCAGATGGGATCCCTTTTGGTCAGTCGAGCAACGGGGAAGATTTTTTATAATTGGCAAGGCTAGGGGCCGCGGCTCACCTGGTCACCCATCTGTGAACTCGGAGACTTCTCATGCGTTATTACATGGCCATCGACTCCAATCCCCTAGCCAGTTTGCCGCTGGCTCTGTTTGGGGTGAGCAGCGAGGCGGCCTATGTCGATCTGCTGCAAGACAAGCTCATTGTGCGGGCGGGCAGCCTGTTCAACGAGACGTTCTCCTTGAGCGAGTTGGGGCGAGGGGAGCGCTTTCCCTGGCCCTGGTACTACGGGGTGGGCGTGCGCACCGATTTTCAGGGGATCGTTGGCCCGGTCACCAGCACCCAAGGGGTAATTGCCATTCCACTGGTGCAGGAAAAGCCTCTTTTTATTCCGTTGCTGGGGCCGGTGGGGCTGCAAGTGCCCTGCAAAAAGCTGGTCTTCAGCCTCAAAGATCCAGACACCTTCCTGGCCAACTTCAATCAGGGTCGCCCAGAGGTGAACGCCGGCCCGAAGAGTGTGGTGATTGAGTAGATGGGGATCCCTGTGAAACCTGAGAGACGGCGGCCTGTCAAGAGCCTACAGAGATCCCCCAGGGGTTGGGGTGACAGGCCCAGAAGCAACGCGGCTTATGCGACGCAAGCCCGGCAAGCCGGCATCCACCACCACCACACTGCCATCCGCTAAGACTACCAAGCCGGCAGGCTGCTCAAACCGGGCCACCGAGGTGGGGCCATCCTGCCAACCGCGCTGATTCTGTCCGGCCAAGGTGGAAACTTGTCCCCCAGGCTGAAGACGACGAATGCGATGGTTATCTCGGTCGGCCACCCAGAGGTTGCCTGCCGCATCGAAGGCCAGCCCCCCCAGGGTTTGAAAACGGGCCTCTGCCAGGGGGCCATCCCGATAGCCTGGCTCTGCCCCGGAGAGGGTGGTCACTCGTCCGCCAGCAGAGAGCCGGCGCAGGCGATGTCCATCGGCAATCCAGAGGTTCCCCTCCTTATCCACCGCCAGAGCCGTGGGCTGCAGGAGCTGGGCCTGTTCTGCTGGGCCATCGACGGATCCCGGCTGGCCGGTGCCGGCAACCGTGGTCACTTCACCTGCAGGGGTGATGCGGCGGATGCGGCGATTGGCGCGGTCGGCAACGTAGAGGCTGCCATCTGAACCCAAAGCCAGCCCAGATGGCTCCCGGAACTGAGCTCGGTCAAGCCCCCCATCTCGGTATCCGGCTATACAAGTGCCGGCAAAGGTGCTCACCTGTCGTTGCAGGTTGATATAGCGCAGGCAATGGTTGCCGCTGTCGGCCACCCACAATCCCCCCTTGGGATCCCAGAGCAGCCCCTGCGGGGAGTTGAACCGCGCTTGCTCGGCTGCTCCGTCTTGGTAGCCTGCTCTGCCTGTGCCGGCCCAAACTTCCAATTCCCCCTCTGGAGACAGCCGGAAGATGCGGTGCTGGGCTCTATCGGCTAAATAGAAGGCTCCTTCAGGATCCACAGCAATGCCGCTGATTTGCTGCAGGTAGATCCTGGACTCGGTGCCGGTGTTATCAGGGGCGTTGCCGACAGGATCTGCCGCGGGCGAGGTGCGGCCATCCAGCAAAGTTTCCACCACCCAGGCCGATGCTGCCGGAGCAGTGGGGGTGGGAGAGGGGCTGGGGGAAGGAGTAGCGGCAGGCCAATCGTAGACCAGAGTGCCCAACCCTTGCCCGGAAGCATCCGCAACAGCAACCCAAACTGAGCCGGAAAGAGAAGAAGGCGGCATCACCACCAAACGGTCACCGCTGCGGGAGCGAATTTCCCCCCTCAGGATGCGCTCGGGATTGGCTGCTGCAGCAAAGAGAACTGTTTCCACCCGCTCCAAATTTTCCCCTGAGAGCAGCAACGGCTGGCCAAGGGTGGGCGCTGCCGAGCTGGTGTGCAGCAGCGGTACCCCCACCTCAGAGAGCACCAACATCGAAAGGCGGCGCTGGCGCTCTGTGTCTTGGGGAGGACGATTGACACTGCCAGAACTCCCAGAGCGGGCAGAAAGGGTCAGGGATCCCTTCCCTTGCGCCAGAGTGGTGGATCCCCGATAGGCAATGGCGCTGAGCTCCGCTTCTCCGGCGGGGGGGTTGGTAAAGGTGAAGGTGGCCGGTTGCCCTGGGCGCAGAGGGGCAGTGGCGGTTTGGCGATAGGTGCCCAGGGTAATGCTCAGGTCGATCCCTTCCACCCCTGGCCAGGTGGGGGTGCGGGCCAGCCAGCGATCCACCTCTGAGGCCGGTAGCTGGGCCACCAGATCGGATCCCTGTTCCTGAAGCAGCAGAACAATGCGGTTGCTGGGCACCGACAAGCCGGCCTGACGCGCTTGCTCAAAAGTGAGAGAAAGCGGGGAGAGAGGGAGAGGAGTTGGGGTTGAAACCGGCTGTAGGGCCGCAGGGGGAAGAACGCTGGGAGACAGACTAGAAGAAGGAAACTCGCCACAGCCTGAGAGAGCCAGCACCAAGGCACTCAGCGCAGGCCAAGATAGCGGTGTCAGGGAAACCCGTCGTGGCATGACGCAGCTCATCCTCTCCCACAGGCTGGGAAATGGCGGGAACCCAAACCCCCATGTTTATCTTCATCAGCGTACAAACCGGCGAAAATTGCCCAGCACCCTCTCTGCCGCAGGAGCCACCTCGACCAATGCCTTGGCCCCTGAACCGCATTCCTATTCATGACCAACCATCCTCACCCGCAGGTGAGTCGCACTCCTCACTCCATCTATCCTTACTCAAATCCCCACCGAAAGACCAGATAGCAGTTTCAGCGGCCAGGAAATCATCCAGGCCATAGCGGTAGCGCTGTAAGTCGATGCTGCCCGCGTTCGCCCGGTTCGGCTATAGAGTGGGGACAGGCCACTCTCGCGGATGAATCAAGTAGACGGTACCCCCGGAGTGCTCCAGCCACAACGACTCTAGCTGTTCGCGGCGGTAGGTACGGCGAACCTCTTCGTTGGTTTTGGCCGCCGGATCGTGGACGATGGGATCCCCATGGCTAAACTGCTCCGCACCGCTGCCGCGAGCAAACCCCACCAGCACCGCCAAATGACCCTTGCTTTTGGGGATCGGCGCCCCTTCCAGTTCTCCCTCACCCCAAGCATAGCTGAGGATCACCGGAACCCCTGCCGCGATCCAGGCTTCTGCTTGGGCCAAGCTCTCCAGCCGCGCCACCACGCCGGACAAACCTTGCTCGGCAGCATGGGCGACGTTGAAAGCCCAGTTGCCATGGCCCTGGTAAACCCGGTCATACACACCGGCCACTGCTGCGCGCACCAACACCTCACAGGGGCGGGGATCCCGCTTCCAGTAGGCCATCACCATCGCCAAAGAGGTGGGGCTACACCAGACCTCTCCCCCATCGGGGTACACCATCTGGGAGCACAAAGGCAGATCCAAGACTTTGCCCCAGCGGCTGGGATCCCCAGGGGATAGGCGGCTGGGCCTGACCGGCTCGTTGGAAATGGCAACTGCCACCTGATCCACAACGGCAGAACGGCCTGGCTCTTGCGTGAACAGGCGCACCCTGACCTGGAAGGCTTCTGCTCCGTTGAGGGTATCCTTGAGCACCAGCAAGTCCGTGTACAGGTTGCCATCCTCATCCCCTTGTCCTTGCACTGAGTGGCTGGCCAGAGTCAAGGGATCCGCAGCCCATACCCCGCCGTGATACCACTTTGTCCAGCGGTCTGAAAGCTTGGCCCGAATCCACAGTTCCAACCAGGTGCCGGGGGGCGTGGTGGCATTCCAGGAAGCGATTGCCCCGACCATAGGGAAGCTGGTGGGGACTGCTGGGCTGGTGGCTTCTCCCACCCAGTAGGGGCCAAGGGGATAGAAAGGGCGCCCCCGATCGCGTAAGCGGGACGGAGTCCTTAGCGCCACCTCAGGCTCTTCAAGGCTGACTTCTTGCCGCAAACCCTCTGGATCCAAGACCAATTGCCCTTGGGCGTTCAGGCGGATCCCTTGGGTTGACCAGTCCTGAAACCCCTGAGCTTCTCCCGCCCGCCAGCGCTGAAACCCGGTGCGATAGGTGAAGTGGGTCTGGGCTTGCATCGTCAAGAGCATGACTCTAGTCAATAATAAGCTCAACTATACTGAAAATAATGTATAATATGTTCAGTACGGATTACTACCAGTTGATCTTTCTGTTTACTTTCGAGTCTGCCAACATGGTAGCCAAAGCAAAGCAGAAAATTGGTAGTAAGACGACACGGAAACTGCGCTTTGGGTATTCTACTCAAAGCTTTGCGGGATACCGCCATTCTGTTTGGAAACAAACAGAATGCTATCGCTGCATAGTTGAACAGTGATGTTCAGCAGTGTTCAGCGTAAATGTATCAGTCCTGGAAAAGTTGGAACAGGCTGGGCCAACGTGGGCAACCCCAGCAAGAGCAGCACAACCCCGCTGACCAGCCCAGGCAGCCCCTGCCGTTCGCGTAAGCGGGACGGAGTCCTTTAGCCACTGCCTTCTGCGAGCATTGTCCGCCTGCCCCCACTAATAGCGCGACACCGCCGGATGTCCACCAATGTACCAGCGCCAGGGGATCTCGGCTCCTTGGGTGATGCCGATGCGGGTGGTTTGGACGATGGACAACTGCGTTTGCCAAGAGGGGGATCCCTCCAGCCAAATGCCTTCCTGGCCGGCTTCCGCCCGCTCTAGCCGCCAGCCGTTGTGGGATCCATCGATGCGCAGGGCTTGACAGAGCAGGCCCGGCCCCGCCGCCGCCCGTGCTGGCTGATTCTGTTTGTTGGCCGGGATCCAGTCTGGCAGGCGATCCAACTGAGCTGCCCGGATCAGAACCGCCGCCGGGATCCCTTCTGGCTCGGTAACGATATTTAGACAGTGGTAGAGGCCGTAGATGCGATAGATGTAGAGATGCCCTGGCGGGCCAAACATGACCTGGTTGCGTTGGGTCTTGCGGCGGTAGGCATGGCAGGCCGGATCCCCAGCCGTGTAGGCCTCCGTCTCTACGATCTGGGCCCGCACCTGCAGCCCATCGGCAAATTGCCGCACCAGAACCATGCCCAGCAAGGCAGGTGCCACCAGCGGGGCCGGCTGGCTCAACCACTCCACAGCGTCCACGGCAGGCTTGGCAGCCCTCAGCCCCCAGCAACGGCAGGGACGATGCTCACCTCATCCCCATCTTGCAGAGGGGTGTCACATCCCTTGAGGAAGCGAATGTCTTCGCTGTTCACATAAAAGTTGACGAAGCGGCGCAATTCCCCCTTCTCATCGCACAGCCGCGCCTTAATCCCCGGACAGCGTTGTTCCAAAGCATCCAACAATTCGCGGATGGTGGATCCCTCGCAATTCACCACCCCCTGATCCTGGGTGAGCGCCCGCAGCGTGTTGGGAATCAGCACCTTGACTGCCATAGCCCAATGCCTCGTCCATTAACCAACATCAAAAAACTAGGGTAGCAGCACCCCATCGATGCCGTGAATCACGCCGTTGGAAACTGGAATATCCGCCAGGTTCACGTTAGCCCCGTTGACCCGGATGCTGCCATCGGATCCCACCTGCACCTGCAGCGGCAGCCCTGCCAAGGTGGTCAGAGTGGTCGATTGGCCGGGCCGCAGGTCAAACGAGGTAATCCGCCCCGGCACCACATGATACGTGAGAATGCGGGTGAGCTGAGCTCGGCTGGCCGGCTGCAACAGCGTCTCCACCGTACCCGGCGGCAGTTGCCCAAAGGCCACATCGGAAGGGGCAAAGACCGTGAACGGCCCCGGCCCTGCCAACGCCGTATTCAGGCCCGTCG
Organism: Thermostichus sp. MS-CIW-26; assembly: GCF_054059115.1. NCBI lineage: Bacteria > Bacillati > Cyanobacteriota > Cyanophyceae > Thermostichales > Thermostichaceae > Thermostichus > Thermostichus sp. MS-CIW-26. Next base: position 2,024 of record NZ_JBSSBV010000063.1, on the reverse strand, counting down.
CCCGCAAAGCTGCCGCCAGCGTCGAGTAGCTGCTGGGCAAAGTTTCCAGCTCAACGGCAATGGTGTTTAGCCCTTGAGGCTGGGCCGCAGGAGCAAAGACAAGCGGGGCCACTACAGCCGCCAACGGGATCCAACGGCGAACAAGGCGTTGAACAGAAGGAAAGATAGGCATTGTGCAAAGCTCCTGAGCCAATAGGTCTACGCCAGGGATCTTAACAGTTCTTCATTAAGATCCTGTTAAGAGGCAATGGAGAGGGTCTTCCCTGCAAACCGAGTTCATACTGATGCCTCCTGCCAGTCCAGCCGCTCCAGGGTGCGGGCCCGCTCCAAAGCCTGTTCAAAGCTCTCCAGCCTGGGCGAGATCACCAGCGGATGGCCTACGTGGGCTTGAACCGCCTCCTGGGTCTTCAGACCGTTGCCAGTAATGTAGGCTACTGTAACCGCCTCCGGATCGATTTGACCGGATTCTGCCAGGTGTTTGAGCACGGCAATGGTGGTGCCGCCGGCAGTCTCGGTGAAGATGCCTTCGGTCTCGGCCAGGAGCTTAATGCCGGCGATGATCTCGGGATCCGTGGCCGTTGCGATCTGCCCACCGGTTCTGCGGGCAATGTCCAGGGCGTAGATCCCGTCGGCAGGGTTGCCGATGGCGATGGACTTGGCGATGGTATTGGGCTTAACCGGAGTGACAAAATCCCGTCCCTCGCGGAAGGCTTGGGCAATGGGCGAACATCCCTGCGCCTGGGCGCCGTGGAAGGTGACCGGCTTATCCGCCACCAGCCCCACCTTCACAAACTCCTGGAAGCCTTTGTAAACCTTGGTGTACAGGGATCCCGAGGCCAGCGGGATCACTACCTGATCCGGCAGTTGCCAGCCCAGTTGCTCCACCACCTCGTAGGCCAGGGTTTTGGAGCCTTCTGAGTAGTAGGGGCGCAGGTTGATGTTGACAAAGCCCCAGCCGTAGCGATCCGCCACCTCGGCGCAGAGGCGGTTCACCTGGTCGTAGTTGCCCTCTACAGCCATAACGGTGGGGTTGTAAATCAGGGATCCCAGCACCTTGCCCGCTTCTAAGTCCGCCGGGATGAAGATGGTGCAGTCCAAGCCGGCGTGGGCGGCAATAGCAGCGGTGGAGTTGGCCAGATTGCCCGTGCTGGCGCAGGAAACGGTGGTAAAACCCAGCTCCTTGGCGCGGGTCAGCGCCACCGACACCACCCGATCCTTGAAGCTGAGGGTGGGCATGTTGACGGCATCGTTCTTGATGTAAAGATTTTTTAACCCCAGCCGCCGACCCAGCCGCTCCGCCTTAACCAGCGGGGTCATGCCGGTGCCCACATCGATGGGCTTTTCAGAAGTTACTGGCAGAAAAGGCCGATAGCGCCAGATAGACAGCGGCCCAGCTTGGATGCTCTGCCGGCTGACGCTGTGCCTCAGCCAGTCGTAGTCATAAACTACTTCCAGGGGGCCGAAACACAGCTCACAAACATGCTTGGCGACCGGCTCATACTCGGCGCCACACTCCCGACAGCGCAAACGGCTGAAGCCCACCTTGGAGCTGTGCAAGGCAGAGGCCAACGGGGAATCGGCAGGGCTGAGCGGGCGTTCGGAAAGAGTTTGGGACATGGGCAGCCTCAAGGTGAAGGAAAGGGTGGGCGCTGGATTGAACTTACCTATCGTTGGGGGGAATCTTATCACCCGCAATCTGCCGCGTCAACTAAACCCGACTAAAATAGTCTGGATTAGATCCGGTTGAGGATAATGGAATCGGTGCTTGGCTCTCTCAGGCGGGCTGTCTGGTGTTTGTATGAGCCGCAACATCCCTTGGGCGACTCTGCCCTTTCCTCTGGGATCCCCTGCTATCGGCAGCCTTGGGGGAGCTGATCCCAGCGCCCTGAGGTCTCTTCAACTCTTCAATCAGGTGACTTAGGCTGGGAAGTAAACTACCCGACTCCGACCGCTAAAGCGGTACGGAGCGGGCTTTCAGTAGCCCTGAGCCTGCTCTGCCCTACCAGAGAACAAAACAGGCCCGA
>NZ_JBSSBV010000062.1:0-12543 GCF_054059115.1 Thermostichus sp. MS-CIW-26 | reverse complement strand
TGCTCAAGTAATCTCTCTCCTTGGGGCGACTGTAAACTCGCCTGAAATTCCGAAACTTAGCTGTCCTCTGGGGCCGCTAGGGATTGGGATAAAGCTCGCACCCTGCGCATAGCGCGGGTGTCGGGTAGTTTACCAAACAGCTTAAGACCTGCCATACGCCACAGCCTCTCCCCGGAAGAGGGAAAGGCTGGAACTGGGTTGGGAAGTAAACTGCTTTTCTGGTACTCTGGAATACTTGTGCTCTGTGGGCAGTTGAGAGTGGGGTTGCGGCCAGGTGCCCCCATCAGTAGGCTAAGCCCATGCTGCGGGTGGTTTCGGGGCCAAGGTAGACTCGGATGCTCAGAAAATCGGTGGGACAAGCGGTTTCACAGCGTTTGCAGCCAACGCAGTCTTCGGTGCGGGGAGCGGCAGCGATCATGCCAGCCTTGTTGTTCCCCTTCCAGGGCACCATCTCCAACACGTCGGTGGGACAAGCCCGCACACACTGAGTGCAGCCGATGCAGGTGTCGTAGATCTTGACCGAGTGAGCCATTAGCGTTCTCCAGTCGAGCAGGTTGAAACGTTAAAAAGAGGTTTACCGAATCCGCAGGGCAGCAGCATCGCTGCGCAAGTGCCCTCAGTGTACAGTAGTCCTGGGAAGCCTCCAAAATCTCCGATCCAAATGTTCAAACAAATTTACATCCGGTGGGGTCGTCCTCTGAGCTGATGGGAAGGTTGCTAGGGTTGGGCTAGGATCGGCCTGAAGATGACAGGACAAGGGATCCTGAACATGGGGCGTTCGGTGCAAGATTGGCGAAGGCAAACTCAGGGCAATCTGCGTCGTCTGGGGCCGATTTTGCTGGAGATCTTCGAGGAGAACAGGCCTCGCCTGCGCCAATGGGATCAGCAGCTCACCGATTGGGTGCGCAGCCACCGCTGGGGGGTGGATCCGTCTCTGCCCAAGGTGGCTATCTATGTCCTGGGCGCAGTGGTGATCCTGGCGATCCCACTTCTCACGTTTGTGGCTTTGGGGGCCTTTCTGACCTTTCTGGGTGTCCAAATTGTCCAAAAGTGGTCACAAGGGGATCCCGCTCGCCAAACTCAGCGCCGCTATCTGCGCAGTGCTGACGCGGATGATGATGACTTTGATCTGGATTGAGAAAGGGGCTGCGGGGAATGGGCGGGCTAACTGTCCGCCGACCGTTGGGGCTCCTGGGAGTCTTGCTGCATGCCCAAGCGTTGTTTGACCTGTCTGATCACCTTCTGGTGAGAGCGGTTTTCCAGCCTGTTCAGGCCGATGGCGCCGGCCAGGATCCCCAACTGTAAGGCCAAGCTGGGCAAGGTGGTGTTCAAGTCCCGTCCCGCCAGGGCTCGAAAGAAAAACACAAACGCCCCGATGGTAGCCGAGAACCCCACCGCCAAGTAGATGAAGCGCCGCAAGCTGCGGTAGGGAGCGGCCAGCTCCGTCAACAGCCTCACCTGCTCTGCTGAAGAGGGATCCCGGCGTTGCGACAGGGGCGATCTTGGCTTGGGATCGGAGTCTGCCATTGGCTACACCTCCTCAGGCAACAAGAGGGGCTCCCGACCGGAAACCCCCGCCAAAACGGCTTCGGCAGCGCGGCAGGCGGCCAGAATATCTCGCTCTTCCCCTCCCAAGTACACGCGGCCAAAGCTACCGAAAGGCATCACTTCTAGGATGTTGATCTGGGCAGATTTTTCTGCCTCGTTGGCAGCCAGGGGGGCATAGCCTGCCGGTTGCACCTCCAGGATGTAGAGGGTTTGGCCAGCCAGGAGCATTTGGCCACGGCGGGAACGGTTAATCAACTGGGTTTGGTGGGGATCGATGTTGCGGATGATCTGGCTGGAGATGATGCGGGGCTTGAGGCGCTCCTGTTCACTCACCCCTAAGGCAGCCAGAATCGCCCGTCCGGCGGTGCGGGTATCCCCTTGGTTGCTGGAGTGTACCTCCAAAAGGCCGTAGAGCCGCTCCACCACCTGCAGCCCCGGCCTCACCGAGGTGGCCTTCAGGGCAATATCCATAACGCGGTTGATCTCGATGCCGGGGGAAATCTCGACCCACAAAGAAGTGTCCCCAGGCAGGGGCAAAAAGCCGTAGGCTACTGTGCCCAGATAAGCAGCATACTGGGGTTGCAGCCGATCCAAAAACACGTAACTGCGAAGGTCGATCCCCAAAAAAGTCCTCCCTTTGGGCTCAGTTGGATGTTGAGCTGATGGCGATCTACATTCTCATTCTCCAGCCTCATCCCAGCTCTTGGATCTTGGGCAGACCGGCCAACCTTGGCGCATCAGTTGGGTTGCTGCCCGGATCTACAGATCGCCCTGAGCCACCACCTTCACCGTTGTCAGGGCTTCCACGTCGATGGGCCCGCGCACGTGCAGCCGCTGGGTAGAAATGCCCAAAGACAGGTCGCGAAACGCTCCCAACGTGGGGATCCCAGCTCCCCGGCCTGCCGAGAGGGGGGAAGTGTTGATGTGGATCAGGGCGGCATCTACTTCCTGGAGAAAGCGCTGGGCCGCCGATTGGCTATCGGTGAGGATCGTCTCCGATTGACGGCAACCATTTTTGTTGATCCAGGCGATCGCCTCCGTCAGGTCGGCAATGGGCTGCAGGCGCAGATGAGGCCGTTCTGTCGAGTCAAAGCCTTGCCCAAGCGGCTGGAGCTGCGGGAACTGTTCCAGAATGGGGGCGGCTGCCTGTACAGCGATCCCGTGACCCAGCAAGTCCTCAATCAAGGCGGTCAGATGGTTGGTGGCCCAATCGGTGTGGATCAGCAGCCAGAGGGTGAGAGGCTGATAGATGGGGATCCCTTCTGAGCCATACTGGGCGAGGGGATCCAACAAAGCCGATTTGACCAAGGGCCAAGGGGCGGTGCGATCCAGATAGATGTGGCCGTAGCCCAAATGGGTAGCCAGAGTCGGCACTTTGCTGGCCTGCAACAGGAACTCCACCCAGCCGGGGCGACCGCAGGGAATCACCAGGTCTAGGTAGCGGGTTTGCTGTAACAACGGCAACAGTGGGGAATCTGCTTGGGGATCTGCGGTTCGGTCTTGGGCGGGCAAGGTTTGAATGGCCCCTTCCGGGATCCCGTGCTCATAAGCCGTCTCTGCCAACAGGTTGACCATAGCCTGGTGAGTTTTCTGGATGGGACCGCTGCTGGCCAAAATCACGCCATTTCCTGTTTTTAGGCACATGCCAATGCCATTTAAGGCAAACTCGGGGTAGATTTCGTAGACCAGAGCAATCAACCCCAACGGGACGCGGTAGCGGCCAATAAACAGGCCATTCTCCTGGCGGTGCCCTTTCTCCAGCTTGCCAATGGGATCCGGCTGCTGGGCCAGGAGAGTCAGCAACTGGGCGGATCGCTGTAGACGCTCGGGGGTGAGCTTCAGGCCGTTGAGGATCCACTCCGGTACGGTTTGCTCGCGGCAACTTTCCAGGTCGAGGGTATTGGCTTCCAGGAGCAGATCGGAGCGCTCCAACAAACACCGCGAGAGAGCCAGCAGGGCCTGGCGCTTGGTTTGGCTGCTCAACCGCTGCATCTGCGGTAGTAAGCGGCGTACCTGTCGCAGAGTGGTACCTAAGTCAAAGTCTGAACCAAAATCTGTCACTTGAACTTCTCCCGCCTAGCCCATTAGAGACAGACCCGCTGCGTTCTCCAGACCACTGCTAACAAGAAATGGTTGGATCCACAAGTGCTGGGGCTGCCAATTCTGGAGACCAGTCGCTGGAGAAAATCTCACTCACCTCAGGGCCGCCGCAGCAGCAGGATCGCCGTTACCATCAGCAGCGTTAGCAACAAGCCGAGAATCATGAACCAACTGAGCAACTGGGTTTGGTTTGGGAAGAGCACTGCGCCGATGAACCCAACCGCCAAGACAATGCCCAAGCTGAGGGTGAGGCCCAAGAGCGCGGATCCCTGTAGGGTGTTTTCCCGCCGCAACACCCATTGGTAGCCGTTCCAGAACCACATTTTGCGATAGGGATAAGAAACGGCCAGTTGCTCGATGTACAGGCGGTCGGGGGTAATGGCAAAAATATGCTGGCAACGGCTACACCCGAAGGCTTCGGTTAGGGTGATCAGGCGCAACTGACCTTGGTGGCAGCACGGGCAGGGGTAAATTTTGGCGGGCTCAAGGGTCTGAGCGACACGCGGGGCTGATTTTTGACGGGGAGACTTGCGGGGAGAAGAGAACGCCACAGCTCTCAGCCGGTGAGAAGTTGGGATCCCTCACATCCTATCTTCAGGAAAGCGGAGTCAAGCCACCCAGAGATGGTGGACGTAGCGCCAAGTGAGGATTTGGTTTAGGGCAAAAAAAATGAAAGCCAGCAGCCCATATCCCAGCTTCAAGGCGACACCAATATAGGGCCGCATCCGCTGGGGGATGAAGCTGAAATCGGTGTGTTTGGCCCAATGCACCAACGCCAACACCTGCAGGATGTGAACCGGCAGACAATAGCGGCTCATGCTTCGCTGGCCCAAGGGGCTCGTACCCGTCAGGGCAATGTAAAACATGGCCCAAGCAGCCAGATGAAATCCCAGCCGCTCCCGCCAACATTGGCTTTTACCCACCATAACTCCTGCCGCATCCATCAAGCCTGTAACAAGCAGGGATCCCAGGGTGGCAGACACAAACAGTTGGCTAAGAGCGTCAGCCCACAGCCCAGGGTCTTTCATCGGTGCAGAAAGAGAGAGTAAGCTTTGCCAGCGTTCGGCGGAAAGGACATATGTGCGAGCTTGGAAAATAGCTTGATAATTGGCTTTCACGCCGGTAAAGTAACGCTGCATTTCCAGGTAGAGATCCCAGCGTCCGAAGCGGAGCTGACAGTAGAGAAAAAAGCCCAGGCCACCCAACAGAGCCAAGCTCGCTGCCATACTCGTCCAAAACCAACGGCGGGCTTGGGTTCTCTCCCCCGCTTTCAGGAGATTCAAAAAAGGGAGCAGCGCCACCGGCAAGCCGACAATCCGAGTAGCACTCATCACCAAGCCGTGGATCCCAGCCAGGAGCATCAGCAGGGGACGGCCCCCGTGAATTGACCAGTAGAGAAAACCCAGTAGGCTGGCCATAAACAAAGATTCGCTGTAGCCCACGACCAGGTAAAAGCTGGTGGGATAAAAGAAGATGAGCAAACTGGCCAAAATTTGCCAGAGGGGGGGAATTTGCCACCTGCGGTAAAGCAGGAAAAGGTAAACCCACATCAGCCAGCAAAAGAGCTGAGCAGTTAGGTAAAGCCCCAGTTCAGGGTCAACTCCCACAAGGTGACTGATTGCGGCCACTGCCAGGGGATAGCCGGGGAAAAAAGCTACGTTGCTCTGCTCGTAGGCAATCTTGTCAAAGCCCACAAACTGGTACCCTCGCCGCACAATGCTGAGATACCAATAGCTATCCCGCTGACTCAGGGCTGTGAAGGCAGAAGCATAGTCGCTCTCCTCACTCCAGAACGGGATCATGAAGATCTGCAGCACCGTCAAGGCCAAGCTGGGCAACAAGATTTGCCCTAAGAAAGGGGCAAGGTACTGCCGACCTCGCTGCAACAGATGACTGAGAGGAAAGCTCATCGCTGAATCTTTAAAGACGGAGATGTCACTTCGATTTCTTCTTGGTAATCATCTTGGTAATCATCGGCAAGGTTCACCTGCCAGAGGTCGTGGTTCCTTTTTGATCTCCACCCTAAGGCCCTGTGGATTCCTTGCCAAAGTCTAGGACTTTTGAGATACCGCTTGGTTCAATTGACACCCTCTAAGAGTGAGAGTGTAAATGTTATAAAACGGCTCTAGAACAGGTCGAGAAACTTCCCTACCATCGGCCAATTCCCTGCCAAACCCCAGGACAATGAGGGGAGAAGAGAAAGGTTAGACTGGTGAGGCTGCGGCTGGAGGCTGGCCTGTGCTGTTAACCAAGGGCTTTGAGGTGGAAATGTACACCGGCACCGCCGCCGGGGAAGTGGTGGGCTTGTCGGATCGCATTTGCCAGGCTTTGCCGGGGTTTGTGCGGGAGCCGGATCGGCGCAACGTGGAGTACATCACCCCCCCTCTTCGCCGCTACGAAGACCTGCTCTGTGCCTTGTTGCGGCCTCGCCTACAGTTGCGGCAATTTTTGCGCCGTCTTGGCCCTTACACCCTTCTGCCGGGGAGTACGCTGGCTTTGGGCGGCAGCGACCACTTCGAGCGGTCGGATCCCGGCAACCCCTACCACGACTACATCGAGCGCACCTATGGCACGCGGGTGGTAACTGCTAGCATTCACATCAATGTTGGCCTGCCAGGTACCGAGGCCATCTTCCGGGCCTGTCGCCTGCTGCGAGCGGAAGCATCTCTCTACCTAGCTCTGAGCGCTTCCTCCCCTTTTCTGGACGGACGGGTGACGGGATCCCACTCCAGCCGTTGGCAGGTGTTCCCCAAAACGCCGGCCCAGGTGCCCTTCTTCCGGGATCACGCCCACTACATTGCCTGGATCCAGGAGCAGCTAGCCTTGGGCACAATGCAGAATGTGCGCCACCTGTGGGCCTCGGTGCGACCCAACGGCCCGGAGCGGCCCTACCACCTCAACCGCGTGGAGCTGCGCATTTGCGATCTGGTGGGGGATCCGGTAATGGTTCTGGCGATTACCGCCTTGGTGGAAGCCCGTCTCTGGCAGTTGCTGGCCCAGCCGGAAGCGCTGGATCCCTTGCGGGGGCCCTTTACCCCAACAGAGCTGGAGAGCCTTTGCGAAGCCAACGAGCAGGCTGCTGCTCGAGAATCGCTGCAATCTCATTTGGTCGATTGGCGGACAGGCCGGGAACGGGCGGCCCAAGAGTGGATCGAAGAGCTGCTGACCGAAGCTTGGCGTATTGGCCAACCTCAAGGCTTGGGCTGTTTTCTAGCTCCCTTGCAAACTCTGCTCCACCAGGGCAATGAGGCCCAACGCTGGCTGAAGCAAGTCAACCAGGGATCCACACCTGCCCAGGTGTACCAACAGGCCATCCAGGAGCTGGCCGAACAAGACCGAGAGAGCATGACTCTAGTCAATAATAAGCTCAACTATACTGAAAATAATGTATAATATGTTCAGTACGGATTACTACCAGTTGATCTTTCTGTTTACTTTCGAGTCTGCCAACATGGTAGCCAAAGCAAAGCAGAAAATTGGTAGTAAGACGACACGGAAACTGCGCTTTGGGTATTCTACTCAAAGCTTTGCGGGATACCGCCATTCTGTTTGGACTCCGTCCCGCTAACGCGAATGGAAACAAACAGAATGCTATCGCTGCATAGTTGAACAGTGATGTTCAGCAGTGTTCAGCGTAAATGTATCAGGCAGGAAACCCTCTGTCAAGCTGTCGGCTAAGCCTCTGCCCAACGGTGAGCGTTCTCAACCCGGTGCTTTCTACACACTAGCTCGCCGAGCCAACTTATAGTCATTTCAAACTGGATTGAGACACTCCTACTGCTGCCCAAACGCTCCGCGCCGCTTCCGCGACCACCTCCAGTCCTTCTCCCAGAGAGAGAGGAGTTGGGAAGCAATGCAACAGATTTCATTCTTGTTTAAAATGCAATTCCCTAGGCAGGCTCCACCGCTTCTTGTAGGGCTTTGCGGGCAATGCGAGTGACGTAGACGGTAGCGGCTATGGTGGCGATGAGCCCCACGAGGCGAACGACCCATTGGGCGGTTTGAGCCTGAGGATCCAACTCCCTGCCTTCCATGTTGGCCAGGGATCCCGCCAATGAGCCGATGTACACATACATAAAAGTGCCCGGCACGATCCCGGCAGTGCCCAGCAAGTTATCCAGAAAAGAAATTTGGGTCAGCCCCAGGGCGTAGTTGAGCACATTGAAGGGAAACGCAGGCGACAGCCGAATCAGGCCGACTATTTTCCATCCCTCACGTCCCACTGCTCGGTCGATGGCCGCAAACTTGGCATTTCCCTCAATCCATTTCGCCACCTGTTCCCGCGCCAAGTAGCGCCCGATTAAAAAAGCCAAGTTGGCTCCAATGGTTGCCCCGATCAGCACGTACACAGTTCCGGCCAGCAACCCGAACACGGCCCCTGCCCCCAAGGTCAGCACCGAGGCTGGTAGAAGCAGCACCGTCGCTACAATGTAAATGGCAATGAAGAGGATTGGCCCCAGCAACCCCAAGCTTTCAATCCAAGCCAGAGCTTCGGCGAGCCAGTCTTGAATAACTCCAAAAAATCCCAATCGATGGGCTGCCCAAAAGATAAAAATGGCCAAGCCCAAGCCGGTAGCAAGCTTAAGCAAAACCCGCTGCTTTTGGGGATTTGTGTTGAGTTGAGGTAGCTCTTCCATTGGCTAAACTCCTACAAAGTTCTTGTGAGGCGAGCTAGGGCAAGCCAGAGTAGACAGCTCTTGGAGTGGGGGAAGTATCTTTACCCGAAAGTCGTGCCGTTCCATCCCCAAAGATAGCCTTTGGCATCGCTGAACTCAATGTAAATCCTCTTCTTGGGGATCCCCAATCGGGCCTCGATGGTGCCGCAAAAAAACTCGCTCATGGCTCGGGTTTGTTGGGCGGAAAATTGCCCGATACTCTTGATTTCTAGGTAACAACAGGGATCCCCACTGCCGGCAAAGGTCATCGGGATCCCACCCTCAAAGGCGGTCATCACGTAGGCTTCCGACTTGCCCAACTGTTCCGATAGAGCAGCAGACAGCACCTTAAGCAGTTCCTCTACTGCGGCGATTTCTGGTTGCACAGACGTTTGCAGCTTGATCAAAGGCATGGATCCCTCTCCCTATCAACAAATTCATCTTGAAATTCATCTTGGCATTCTCAGCCCCGCTCTTCGGCAATCCACCTGTGGTAGCGTAGCGACAGAGTTGGGCAAACCTCTATGGAGCAGACGAAGCCGGCCAAGCCAGAGATCGGCCACCAGCAGGGCCAAATCGGGCCAGGCCCTTGTGCTGTGCAAACTGAGGCTGCCCCCGCTCCTGTCGGCCCTTACAGCCAGGGCGTTACTGCTCTGGGGCCATTTCTGTTCACCGCCGGACAGGTGGGCCTGGATCCCAAAACCGGCAAACTGGTGGGGGAGGACATTGTTTCTCAAACTCGGCAGGCGTTGCTGAACGTGCAGGCAGTGCTGGAAGCGGGGGGCACCACTCTCGCCAATGTGGTGAAGACAACGGTTTTCCTGGCCGATATGGAGGATTTTGCGGCCATGAACGAGGTTTATCGAGAGTTTTTTGCCACCGATCCGGCTCCGGCCCGCTCTTGCGTGCAGGTGGCTCGCCTGCCCCTCAATGCCCGAGTAGAAATCGAGGTTGTGGCCTGCTACCCACAATCGACCTAAATGTCTCCTGAGTCCGGCTAGCGGAATGGTTTCTGGGTCGGCGCGGATCCCGGCAAATCGGGAACCGGATCGTAGCCCCCTGGGTGCCAGGGATGGCAGCGACAGAGGCGACGGAGCCCCAGCCAACCCCCACGTAGGGCACCGTAGCGCCGCACCGCTTCCAAGGTGTACTGGGAGCAGGTGGGGTAGTAGCGACAAGCAGGCGGCAGCCAAGGAGAAATACCCACCTGGTAACCCCGGATCAGGGCAATCAAGCTGCGAGTGAGGGGATCCGATCGTTCAGGCATGGGTCGGAGTCCAAAAAGCGCATCTCTAGGTAACTTGAGGTTAGCTGTTATCCCAGACTGGAGGCGCCTGCAAAGGCGAGCAGGGCCGGTTCCCAGCCCTAGACCATACGGTTACAATCAGAAAGGTTAGCACCTAAATATTTCGGGCTGAGGGATCCGGCGAAGGTGGGCTTATCCTAGGCGCGGTTCTGGGAGAACGCTTTGAGTTCCATTTTGCATAAGGAGTTGGCGTGAGGGTATTCGGGCAGCTGCAGCCGGCACAGCGGCGCAACTTGGGCATTTTGTTTGTGGCTGGGCTGCTCTTTTGGGCCAGTTTATCCTCGCTGCTGCCCACGTTGCCTCTCTACGTCAGAGATGCCGGTGGCACCAGCCAGCAAGTGGGCTGGGTAATGGGGGCCTTTTCGATTGGGTTGCTGGCCTTTCGCCCTGCGTTGGGTCGCCTGGCGGATGGCCACAGCCGGCAGATCGTGCTGCTTATCGGCATGGGGGTGGTGGGGATGGCCCCCATAGGATACTGGCTCTCCGATTGGATCCCATGGGTAGCGCTGGTGCGAGCCTTTCATGGGGTTAGCATCGCCGCTTTTGCCACGGCCTATGTGACTTTGGTGGTGGATTTTGCCCCAGAAGAAAAACGGGGTGAGATCCTGGGCTACATGAGTTTGGTCAATCCGATCGGCGCAGCCATTGGCCCTGCTTTGGGCGGCTTTTTGCAGGAGTTTGCCGGCTATGGCCCTTCGTTTCTCTTCTCTGCTCTGCTGGGGTTGGTGGGCTTTCTTTGTACCCAACTGGTTCGAGAACAGCGGCGTGAGCATTGGGGATCCCTGCCGATGGATGGGGCCTTCTGGAGCTTTCTGGGCAGCCCGAAGGTGCGCTCCCTCGCTTGGGTGATGTTTTTGGTGGGGTTGGCCTTCGGCACCCAGACCACCTTTGTGGCCTTGTTAATCCAAGAAGCCGGAGCTCCCCTGAATCCAGGTCTTTTTTATACGGCAGTGGCCTTTGCCAGCTTTGGAGTGCGCCTGCTCACCGGTCGCGCTTCCGATCGCTATGGGCGGGGGCCATTTATCTCCCTCAGCTTGGCCACCTATGCCTTGGCAATGGGGATCCTGATTGTTGCCAACAGCACCGGCGCTTTTCTGGCTGCTGGGATCGTGGTGGGTTGCGGTTTTGGTACTTTGATCCCTCTCATCTCTGCCCTCGTGGCCGATCGCTCGGAGCCGGCGGAGCGGGGTCGCCTGTTTAGCTTGGTGATGTGCGGGTTTGATTTGGGCATTGGCCTGGCGGGGCCCCTTTTGGGCACCTTAGCAGCGGGATCCGGCTATCGAGCCATGTTTGGCTATGCGGCTCTTCTTTCCTTGGCTTCCTTGGGTTCTTTTCTCTTCTTCTCCAATGGGCGACCGGGGGACTCGCTGCGCTTTGCCTTGGGCCTGGGGCCGGACAGCCTTTCGGGTTGTCTGGAGGACAGCCGCAACCCGACCTCCTGGAGCCACCGGGTCAGCCCGCTCCCCCGGAGACGGGATCCCGTTCATAGATAGTCTCATATCTCTATCAGATCCCCCCTGCTCCACACCTGATCCACACCTGAATTGAGACTCAAGCCCTCTGCAGTTTCTACAGACAAACCGGCCCATTTCTGGAAACTCGCCCTATCCTAAGTTGGAGTTGGTGTACAAAAAGCAACTCTGGGCACGGGCTATGGAAGCGCGGCATTGGCTGGCCCTGATGGGATCCCTGGTGGTCAGTGCCTTCTGGGGATGGGTGGAGTCTGTCTGGGGGGTGACGGTGCGAGTGCAATTGGCCCATACTACTGCCCCTCTGGTGGTGGGAGTTTCTCTCCCTGCCCACCTGATCAACGGTCGGGGAGAGGTGCTGGCGGAGTTGCCCCCTATGCAGGGGTTTTTGGCTCAGCCCGGCCCTCAAGGGGTGCATCTGCATGGAGTGGTTGACCCGGCGTTGTTCATCGAACCTCAGGAGGGTGGCCTGGTGGCGGTGAATGGCCGCTGGTATTCCGGCAAGGTGCTCTTGACTGGCTACAACATGGTGATGGCCATCAACTACGTGGATCTAGAAGACTATGTGGCCAGTGTGGTGGATGCAGAAATGGGATCCCGGTTCTTCCCAGAAGCCCTGAAGGCGCAAGCGGTGGCAGCCCGCAGCTACGTTCTTTACCATCGCAATTCCCGCGGTTGGTTTGATGTGTTTAGCGATACTCGCTCCCAGGTGTACCGAGGGCTTTCCCAGCGGTCGGCAGCCGCCCTGGAAGCAACACAAGCCACCCGTGGTGTGGTCATGGTGTATGGGGGTCAGTTTGTCAATGCCATGTACAGCGCCAGCAGCGGCGGCCAAACCGTCGGGGTGAGTGGGATCTCTTATTTGATGAGCTTACCGGATGTCAGCCCCTATCCCAAGTTTGGGCATGGCATTGGCATGAGCCAGTGGGGCGCCCAAGAATTGGCCCGCCGAGGCTGGACTTACCGCCAAATTTTGGCCTACTACTACCGAGGGGTCAGCTTTGCTCGTTTGCCAGAGTGAGACCTTCAGTGCCCTGATTTGCTCTGTCTCGTCTGCGTCAACCGAACCGCGGCTTTTGGGCCTGAAAGACCTCTTGGGCTTTGGGATCCCCTCGCTGAGGGCGGCGTTGAACTCCACTTCGGTCATGGTGCTAGAGCCGAGATAGTAGCCCCAACGATACACCAGATCCCCAAGGATGCCGTAGTGTCTCAGGGTTTGCAGATCTTTCATCAGGAGCGCACCGTCACGAACGGATCCCACACCAGAAACCCTGCTCTGCTTTTTCGCCATTCGCATCTTCCCTTACAGCATTTTTGGGCCTGACTTTTAACTTGAAGAAGACCTCGTTTTGTTCCCACCTCAGCTTCAATTTTAGGTTGTGTTGATCTTTCATTTGAGCCAAAAGAGAGCACTGACGAGATAGAGAAAACTCAAGAAGTTCCTGGCCAATTTGTCAAAACGAGA
>NZ_JBSSBV010000061.1:0-13669 GCF_054059115.1 Thermostichus sp. MS-CIW-26 | reverse complement strand
TCAGGACTTGGGTCATGGTTCTATCATAACTTCCGCATTCCTCCCGACACTGACCCTACGGGTACAGTGCGGGGCTCCTGCGATTTCTAGCTGAAGACGCCCACGAAAGGATTCGAACCTCCGACACCTGGGACCGGAACCCAGTGCTCTAGTCCACTGAGCTACGTGGGCAATGCAACTGCATTAACCATCATATCTGCTGACTTTCAGTTCTGCCAAGGGGGCAAAGCTGCGGCGGTGCTGCGGGGTGGGCCCCAAGTTCTGCAACGCCAGTCGGTGCTCCCGCGTGCCATAGCCAGCGTTGGTGCGCCAGCCGTAGCCGGGGTACTGCCGATCCCAGCTCTGCATCAAGGCATCTCGCCAGACTTTGGCCACAACTGAAGCAGCGGCAATGGAGAGGCTGATGTGATCCCCCTTGACCAGGGCCGTTTGCCGGGATCCCAGCTCGGCCAGCGGCAATCCATCCAGCAAAATGTGTTCGATTGGATCCAACTTGGCCAAAGCCCGCTGCATGGCTAGCACCGTGGCCTGGCGAATGTTGAGCCGGTCGATCTCAGCAGCAGAGGCACTGCCAACGCCCACAGCCAAAGCCACCTGCCGAATCCGTTCCGCCCATTGAGCGCGTTGCTGCGGACGCAGTTGTTTGGAATCCCTCACTCCCTCCAGTTCTTTGGGATCCATCTGGGCGGGCAAAATCACCGCCGCTGCCACTATCGGCCCGGCCAGGGCCCCCCGCCCCACCTCATCCACCCCCGCCACCCGCAGGATCCCCTGCTGCCAAAGGGATCCCTCCCAGATCAAACTCGGCCTTGCCCGCTCCACCATACTCCCATGCCTGCCCCTGGGCTTGAGAGCAGCGCCTAACTGCTGCGGGAGCGCCGTCGCCTGGAGGCTGCTGGAGATTGCTGGGCAGGGCTGATCCCCAGTTCCGCGGCTGGCTCGGCCAAGCTGCTCTGCACGGCTGACGGGAACGATTCAGCAGAGGAGATTTCGGGTTCCGAGGGTTCGGGTGGAGAAACGGTATCCAGCGGCTCCTTCTCCTGCAAGGCACCCGGTTCGGGCGCCAACTCCTCCGCCTGAGAAGTTGCCTCAGTCTCCACCTCTGGGCTACTTTCCACCTCGACAGTTCCCGGCAGAACCACCCTAACCGCCGTGTCTCGGCCCCAAGGCGGCGGCTGGTCAAGGAGCAACAGCGGCGACAGCCCCAACTCCGAGTAGACCCGTTGTTGTAACGGGGTCATCTCCACGGTGACGGTTTGCCGTACCGGAGCCGGACGGCCTTCTGAGGACTCCGTCCCGCTGGCGCGAACGGTGCGGGCTGGGGAAGTGTGATCTTTGCGTGAGGCGGATTCTGCCTCTTCCCCAGGGCCAGAACGGCGGGGTTCTTGACGCTTTAGGTCTGCTCCGCCCCCTGGCAGTTGCATCGGCTCTGGGGCTTCCTCTTCTACAGGAGTATCCAGGCTCCGAGCAACGAGGCGCTGGCCAGTGCGGGGATCCCCCCAGTCTTCACGGGGACGCTTGCGTCCCGTTTCAACCCGTGGCTCTTCCTCCAGATCGTCTGAAGTCGTAAAGGGATCCGGGCTGGGGCGTCGTTGTCCGGGGGCAGAGCGCGACCGCCGCAGCAGCGCACGGCTATCGCCTCGAGACAGCCCATCGCTCCCCACTCGCAGGCGTGCCCGTTGGGGGTTGCCATCGCGGGGCAGGATCGGGCCGGCCTCTTCCTCATCCCCTCCTTCCGCCTCGGTGGGTAGCGTTACCGTCAGGCCGCTTTCTATTGTTAACAGATGCCCTGGCTCGGCCCCCGGCAAGCGGGCCAGGATCCCCAGCCCCTCACAGGTAGGGCAAGAATGGCCGAAGATCTCATAAAGGCTTTGCCCCTGCCGTTTGCGGGTGAGCTCCACCAGCCCCAATTCCGACAGTTGGACCACCTGTGGGCGAGCTTTGTCGCTGGAGAGGGCCTTGTTAAAATGCTCCAAAACCAGCAACTGGTCGCGGCGGGAATCCATATCGATGAAGTCCACCACAATCACACCGGCAATGTTGCGCAGCCTCAATTGGCGGGCAATCTCGGTAGCCGCCTCACAGTTTGTCCACAGCACTGTCTCCCGAGAAGTGGCCGATTGGGTGAAGGAGCCCGAGTTAACATCAATTACCGTCAGGGCCTCGGTGGGCTCGATGATGATGTAGCCACCAGAGGGCAGATCCACCCGTGGCCGCAGCGCCTGCCGAATAACCGCGTTGACCCGAAAATACTCCAGAATGGGGGTGGGCTCGCGGTGGGCATCGACAACGACACCAGGGGGCATTTGGCCCTTGTTCCAGCCCTGCAGATAGCTACGGACTCGCTTCGCTCCTGCCGCAGAGTCGGTCACAATACGGTTCACATCGTCGGAGTAAACATCCCGCAGCACCCGCTGAATAAAGTCGTCATCCCGGTTGAGTAGCCCCGGCCCCCGTGCTGCCTGATACTGCTGTTGAATATCTTCCCAGAGTTTCTTCAATTGCTCCAGGTCGTCGATCATCGCTTCTTCGGACACACCTTCCGCTTCGGTGCGCACCAACAGGCCCATCTGCGGGGGTTTAATCAAAATGGCCAGCGACTTCAAACGGTTGCGTTCTTCTCGATCCTCGATGCGGCGGGACAGATGAACGCCTTTTCCGTAGGGTCGCAACACCAAATACCGCCCTGGAAAGGCCAAATCTCCGGTAAGCCTTGGCCCTTTGTTGCCGGTAGGCTCTTTCATCACCTGTACCAGCACCTTTTGCTGCGGCAAGACCAGCTCAGAAATCGAGGCATGACTTCGCTTGAGGCGCAGCGGGCCCAGGTCGCTGACGTGGATAAACCCATTGCGCTCTGCAGGGCCGATGTTGACGAAAGCGGCATCGATGCTGGGCAGAACGTTCTCGATGATTCCGACGTAAACGTCTCCCACTTGGTGAGCGCCGCTGGCGACGATCAGCTCCTGCACTTGATCTTCGGCGAAGACGGCTGCCACTCGATGTTGCTCGGCAATGACAATCTGCCTGGGCATTAACTTCCCTCCCCGCCCCAAGGGCACGCGGTTACGGGTTGAACCCTCATTCTGGCGAGGTGTTGTCCTTTTGCCGGGATCCGCTTAAGTTTCTTTGACCAGGATTGACTCATCATGGGGCTGTCCATTACCCTCAGCTCTGCTTTGACGCTTGGCTTTGTTTCCTCTCCAATGGGTGAGGTGAGTTTAAGTGCATGTGAACTACCCAATGCTGGCCTTGGTGGGTACAGCAGGGGGCTTCTGCTGTGGGGATAAAAGCTCATCGGATGAGATGAATGGATGGGGTGAGGTTTGCATGGAGATTATTGAATAGGCTCAGAAAGCAAGACGGCTCCGCCTCGGGAGATCGAACGCTGGCCCATTGCAGAACCCCAGTTGTGCGGCCCAGCCTGTTCGCGAAAGCGTCGCGTAGCGATAGTCCACAACAAGACAGGGTTTGCGCGCGGAAAGAAGCACCTTCTCAGGGTAAGATTGAGATCTGGGCTAGGTCGAAGGGGCACACCTTTTTGTTGCACCTATCGACTCGACCCCATCACGCCTGTTACCTGCCCTGGGTACTGAGTTAAGAGTGTCTCCATTCCAAAATCCGGCCCAGCTTTTGCCTGCTGCTCACCCCGCCCTTGGTCAAGTTGATGCTTGGCGAGCCCCACAGCGGCAGGAGCCAGCAATAGCAGCATTATAGCGCTTGTGGGATCCCTCAGCCCAGACAGACCCTTAGCCCTTGGGTTGCTCCCAGAGGAAGTGCTCAATCTGGATCGGCTAGGGGGTTCTGATACATTTACGCTGAACACTGCTGAACATCACTGTTCAACTATGCAGCGATAGCATTCTGTTTGTTTCCATTCGCGTCAGCGGGACGGAGTCCAAACAGAATGGCGGTATCCCGCAAAGCTTTGAGTAGAATACCCAAAGCGCAGTTTCCGTGTCGTCTTACTACCAATTTTCTGCTTTGCTTTGGCTACCATGTTGGCAGACTCGAAAGTAAACAGAAAGATCAACTGGTAGTAATCCGTACTGAACACATTATACATTATTTTCAGTATAGTTGAGCTTATTATTGACTAGAGTCATGCTCCCACAACAGGCGCAGCCGCTTTGCCGTCTGTAGTGTCCAGTGGGGCAACCCCAATGACTCGGCCATTTGAACCAGATGGGTGGGCCGCAGGTAGGCACCGTCGTTGCGGCAACTGCCCCGGTAAAGGAGGCAAGCGCTGCCCTCGGGGGTCAGGCCCTGAAACTCTAGGTAGTAAAGCAGGGCGCGGGCATTGAAGGGAGAGGACTTGCCAGACTTGGAGGTTTTTTCAATCCAGATTTCCTGCGCGTCTAGAATCTGGGTAACCCAGGCGGGCCAAGAGGACTCCGTCCCGCTGCCGTGAACGGCTTTGGGCAACTCGCAGCTCACCGTGAGCTGATATTCGGCGGCGTAAACGGCTTCGGTGGCCGAGGGATCCCGCAGGCCAATTTCTTGGACAGCTTGAATGGGGATCTCCGGGGGCAGCTGTTCGCTCAGAAGGGCGCGCAGTTTCTCAGGCGTCAGAGGACCTTCAGGCCGATCCAGCAGCTCCAGATCCAGGATTTCGCCATAGCCTTCCTGGCCGATGGGCAGAGCGTTGGCGTTGGCCAGGCGGGGCATGGGGTGGTAGCCGCCGCTGAAGGCCAGAGGTAACCCCGCTCGCCGACAGGCCCGTTCCCACAGGCGCATGAGATCCAGGTGGCCCAGCCAGCGCAGATCCCCGGTTTTGCCGTAGGTGATGCGGAAACGCTGGGCAGGTGGCTCCGGCTCCAGGGGATCCGGGGTGGGGGTGGGTTGGCTCTGCAGGGGCGGGACGGGCGGAGGGGGAATGACGATGTTGTGGCCGAAGCCGGGGCCGCAGATGCCGCAGGCGGAGCAGCCCTCGAAGGAGCAGTCTTCCACGGTGAGGGCTTCCAGGGCGCGGCGGTAGTCTTTTTGCAGCCATTTTTTGTCGATGCCGGTATCGATGTGATCCCAGGGCAAGGGATCCTCCAGGCCCAATTCCCGGATGGGGAGACGGGCGCAGAGGGCGACCGGATCGGCGGCAGGATCCACCTCTTCGCCGCAGTAGGCCCTCACCCAGGCAGCGTAGGCGGCGTCGATGTTTTCCCACCAGGCGTCCATGCCGGCCCCAGCCCGCCAGGCCCGCTCGATCATCTGTCCCAGGGAGCGATCCCCTTTGCCAATAAAGTCTTCCAGGATGCTGAAGCGGATATCGGTGAAGTGGGCCTTGACGCCCCGCAGCCGCCGCAGCTCTTTCTGCAGCAGGGTTTGCTTGCGCTGCACGTCGGCGTAGTCCACCCGGTGCCACTGGAAGGGGGTGTGGGGCTTGGGGGTGAAGTTGGAGAGGGTGAGGGTAAACTCCACCCGCTTGCGACCCAGGGCTGCACATTCTCGCTGCAGCATCTCGACGGTGCGGGCGATCCCCAGGACATCGGCGTCGGTCTCGCCGGGCAGGCCAATCATGAAATAGAGCTTGATTTTGTCCCAGCCCTCTTGGACGGCGGTGCGAATGCCGCGAATCAAGTCGGCATCGGTGAGGCCCTTGTTGATGATGTCCCGCAGCCTTTGGGTGCCAGCTTCGGGGGCAAAGGTGAGGCCGGAGCGGCGGGATCCCTTCATGATGGCGGCAATTTGCTCATCAAAGCGATCCACCCGCTGGCTGGGCAGGGAAAGGGCAATGTGTTCTCTGAGGAGACGGTTGTGCAGCTCCGCTCCCACCGCCGGCAGGGAAAGGTAGTCGGAGCAACTGAGAGAAGAGAGGGAAAATTCGTTGTAGCCGGTCTTGCGCAAGCCCTGCACCACAGCCTCCACCACTGCTTCCGGATCCACATCCCGCGCTGGGCGGGTAAGCATTCCCGGCTGGCAAAATCGGCAGCCCCGTGTGCAGCCCCGCCGCACTTCCATCACCAGGCGGTCGTGGACGGTTTCCACCAAAGGCACCAGGCCGACGGAGTATTGGGGTTGAGGCAGGGCCACCCGACGGCGGACGCGCTCCGGCACCCCAGGCACGATGGGCCGCGGTGGGATCCCCTCGTAAAACTGGGGCACGTACACCCCCGGCACCTGGGCCAGCTCCAGCAAGACCTCTCGGCGGGGCTTGGACAGGGATCCGGCCAGCACTTGGCCAATTTCCGGCAGCACCTCTTCCCCATCTCCGAAGACGAAGAAATCGAAAAAGTCGGCAAAAGGCTCTGGGTTGGAGGTGGCGGTTGGCCCACCGGCAAAGATCAGAGGGCACTCTTCCGGGGTGAAGGGTTGCCGCTCCCACCACCTGAGCGGGATCCCGGCTAGGTCCAGCATCTCCAGGATGTTGGTGCCCCCCAGCTCGTAAGCCAGGCTGAAGCCGATGATATGGAAAGCGCGCAGAGGACGGCGGGATTCCACGGCAAAGAGGGGGATCCCCAACTGCCGCAGGCGGGCCGCCAGATCCGGGCCTGGCAAGTAGGTGCGGTCACACAGTTGATCCGGCTGGGCGTTGAGGATGTTGTAAAGGATGAGGTGGCCTAGGTTGGAAGCTCCCACCTCGTACAACTCTGGATAGCTCAGCACCCAACGCACCCGTGCCGAATCCCAAGGACGGTGGACGGCGCCAAACTCTTTGCCCAAGTAGCGGGCCGGCCGCTGAATCTCAGGGGTGAGCAGGCAATCCAGATCGATGGGACTCAGATCAGTTTGCGCGGTAGCTGGAGAAAGCATTGAGATCCGCCGAGACGTTGACACAGTCACTGATCTGACTCTAGCCGAACTTTTCCAGCAACCCAAACGAAGGGAGAAGCACTTTGCCCCTCTGAGCCCCTAGGTTACAGCCACATCCATTTTGAATGAGCCCGAGGAATGCTCCTCAACCCCTATTCTCGCAGCCAACGGGTGGTGCCATCTTTTTGATCGATGAGGGTGATGCCGAAGGCTTTCAACTGATCTCGAATGCAATCGGCTTCGGCAAAGTTTTTGGCCTTGCGGGCTGCCGAGCGCTGCGCGATCAGCTCCTCGATTTTTTTAAAGTTAAGTTCCCCATTTGTAGCTGCTTCTTTGGATCCCTCGAATTCAGAGAATGAGGGCCAACAGAATCCCAAAGTAGCCAAAATCTCCAGCAAGGCAGCGCTTTTTTGTTTGAGGGCCTGGGGCTCCAGATGGGTTTGGCCTTGATGGGTGAACAGGTTGTGTTCGCGGGTGAGTTCTTTGGCCAATTCAAAGGCGATAGCCAGCGCTTCAGGGGTGCCAAAATCATCGTCCATAGCAGCTTGAAAGGCTTGCATGGCCTCAGCATCAGGGGATCCCTTTTCTTCTTTGCAGAAGTGCTGGGCACAGTGGATCCCTTTCTGGAGGGTTTCCCAGCCACGGCTAGCCGCCTGCATGGCTGCCTCGGTGAGATCTATGGGGCTACGGTAGTGGGTCTGCAACAGAAACAGCCGCAAGGCCATGGGGTGATAGACGGCGAGGGCCTGTCGTAGGGTGGTGAAGTTGCCCAAAGATTTGGACATTTTCTCGCCGTTGATGTTGAGAAAACCGTTGTGCATCCAGTACTTGGCCATCGGCTTGCCGGTGATTGGCTCCGATTGGGCCAGCTCATTTTCGTGGTGGGGGAAAATCAAATCTGCCCCGCCGGCGTGAATGTCGATGTGATCTCCTAGGGTCTCTCGCACCATGGCGGAACATTCGATATGCCAGCCCGGTCGTCCCCAACCCCAAGGAGAGGCAAACCCCGGCTCAGAAGGGGGGGCCGCTTTCCAAAGGGCAAAGTCGAAGGGATCCTGTTTGTCGGCTCCTTCTTCTCCTACCCGGCCACTGGCTCCCGCCTCCATCTCCTCCAGTTTTCGACCGGATAGCTGGCCGTAATCCGGGAATTTGCGGACAGAGTAGTAAACAGAGTACTGAACAGAGGCGGGGGTCTCCGGCTTGTGCCCGGTTTGCCGGAGGGAAGACGGGTCGGTCTGGTGTCGAATCGGATCCCGTACCCGGTAGGCAAAGCCTTTGAGCTCCAAAGATTGGATCAACTGGAACATGGCTTGCAGCGATTGCGTTGCCCTCGGGTAGAGATCGGCCCGCTTGATGTTCAGGCGATCCATGTCCTGGAAATATTCGGCAATGAAGCGCTCCGCCACCGCTTGCATGGATTCGCCACGTTCCAACGCCCGCTTGAGGATCTTGTCGTCCACATCGGTAAAATTCTGCACATACTTCACTCGGTAGCCGCGCCACTCCAGGTAGCGACGCACCATGTCCCAAACCACGTAGGTACGCGCATGGCCGAGGTGGCAGAGGTCGTAAACCGTTACACCACAGACATACATCCGCACCAGGGGCTTCTCCCCCGCAACCGGAGCTGCAGATCCCTGGGAATTGCCGACGGAAACGGATTGAGGTCCACCTGCTGCCAGCGGCTGAAACACTTCCTTGCGGCGAGTCAATGTGTTATAGACAACCAAATCCATGGGTATCCCTAGTTTGTAGTTTCAGCTACAGCAAAACAGGCTTTGTCTTCCAAAAAAAGACGATGGCGCACTTTGTCTTGAATCGGATGAGGCTCGACAAAATCTCAACGGGCCAAGGGCTGGAACCATTGTGAGGCAAGCATTGTGGCTGAAATTACCTGCCAAGACTTGTCTAGATTTGTTAACTACGGTACTCTAACCTGAGTGCGAGCCAGCCTGTTCATTAGCGAGCTCCACCCCGGCTTGAGTCACCCCTGGGGTGCTCGGTGCCAAGGGGCTTATGCCCCTCATTTTGACATCTTCTTCTCTTGCACTCTAGTGTCAGCCTGTTGGTGTGAGGATGCCTTTAAAACCCACTTTCCCCAATCCCCAAAACGGGGAGCCGGATTTCCGCGGTGCTGCCGTGAGCACCCTTTCCCCCCCACCCCCAAAGGGCTCGGCAGGGATCCCTTCAGAACAGTCCTGGACTTCTGCGGATTCATCTGCCGAGGAAGCCTATCTTCTGGAGTGGGCTCCAGCCCCTCTCTCTGGGCGGTCGAAGCCAAGATGGGTTGGTTTGGCCCTCTCTCTCAGCTTAACGGGCCTGGTATGGCTTCTGAAGCTGGAGGCGGATCCCTGCGCAGAAGCTGGGGAAGAGCAGCTGCCGGCCACCCCCAGGTGCCCAACCGAGCCTGAGACAGCCCATCCAGAGCCGGGGGATTCTGCTCCTGCGCGTCGGGGATATCCGGCTTGGGCCACTGGTCTTTTGCTGATGCTGGGCTTGGCCGGAGTCGCTACCCTACAGCAGCGACAGTTGAATCGCCCCCTGTCTCCGGCGGTAGAGCCGATCCCACCCTCTGTGCATACGCTATCCGGCGCTCTGCAGCAAAACTACGAGCGGAAAAAGGAGCAGCTGCGCCAAGCCTTCGCAGAAGGGCGAATCCCGACAGGAGAAGGGCCCAGAGGCATTCTGGAGCATGAAATTCAGCCGGGGGAAACCCTCTGGCAACTGACCCAGATGTATCAGCTCGACGCGGCTGCCATCACCGTCTCCAACGGTATTCAGGCCAGTACTGAGCTGAAGCCGGGGCAAGTTCTCCTCATCCCCAGCCAGCCGGGATTGATCTACACCGTCAAGCAGGGAGACACACTGGAGGACATTGCCAACCGCTACCGAGTTCCCCAGCAGCGGATTATCGAAGCGACTCCTCTGGATCGCCCGGAATATCTGCGCATTGGCCAACGCCTGCTCATCCCCGGCGATGTGGGCGAGTTGATCCAGCGTCAGAAGGAGATGATCGCTGCCCAGAAAGCTCGCGAAGAGGAAGAGCGCCGCCGGCAAGAGGAGGAAGCCCAACGCCAAGCCGAAGCCCAAGCTCGATTACAGGCGGAGCAGCAACGCCGGGCCCAGCAAATGGAACAAGAACGGCAGGCCCTCTTGGCCGGTGGATCCCTGACCCACACAGTTGGAGCCGGTGACACCATCGAACGGATCGCCGCCCGCTATGGGGTAACTCGGCGATCCATTATTCAAGCCAACAACTTGCGCAATCCCCACTGGCTGCGCATTGGCCAACGCCTTACGATTCCGGCGCCGGGTACGCAGCCCACCCCAGCTCCCGCCCGACAGGCTCCGCCAGCGCCCCCTCCAGCCCCTCCCCAGGTTCGCAGCAGTGGGTTTGTCTGGCCGGTCTCCGGGCAAATCACCTCTGGCTTTGGCTACCGTCGCGGTCGCCTTCATGCGGGGGTAGATATTCCTGGCCCCGTGGGATCCCCCATTGTAGCCGTTCAGGAGGGAGTGGTGATCTTCGCGGGGAATGCTGGGGATGGCTACGGCAATCGAGTGGACATTCGCCATCCCAACGGAATTGTTACTCGCTATGCCCACGGCCATCAGATTTACGTTTCCACAGGCCAGTACGTGCAGCAGGGGCAGACAATCATGAGCCGCGGCAGCACCGGCTGGAGCACAGGGCCGCATCTGCACTTTGAAGTCCGCCCCGGCGGGGGCGCGCCTGTGGATCCCCGGCCCTATCTGCCCTGATCCTGTCCCAAAGCGAGACTACACAGAACAGCCAGCCTGGCCATAAATTGCTAGCCTAAAAACAGCAAACTCCAGACCGTAGGAACACGCCGATGCAGTGGGTGAACGCGCTCTCCCAGCTCCCTTCCCTAGAAGCGGCTCTGCGGCAGGTGGTGGAGGAAGCCAAGGCCAAGCTTCAGGCGGCCCAGCTGAAAAGTGCCTTGAGTCGGCAGGTGCAGACGGTGGGATCCGGCAGCTTGCCGGGGCTGCTGACAGGGTATGTTCCCTCTCAGCCTCTGCGGCCCAACCTGGGGGTTTTGTTTGTGTCGGCGGCCTTTGCCAGCGAATACATCCGGGTGTTGCCATTGCTGTCGGGGCTGCTGGAGGTGGACGTTTTGATCGGCTGCTCCGGGGGTGGCATTGTGGGTGGCGGGCATGAAATTGAGGATGGCCCGGCTCTCTCCTTGTCTTTGGCGGTCATGCCGGAGGTGGTGCTGCATCCTTTTCATCTGCGGGGGAACCAATTGCCAGACTTGGATGCGGCTCCTTCTGCCTGGGTCGATTGTGTTGGGGTTTCGCCGCAGAGCAAGCCTCATTTTCTGCTCTTGGCCGATGGATTTTCCTCTGGCATCTCAGAGTTGCTGCAGGGGTTGGATTTCGCCTATCCGGGATCCGTCAAAGTGGGGGGATTGGCCAGTGGGGGCCGCGGCCCTCGGGGCAATGCTCTGTTTTTGCTGGATGCGCGTACCTCCACACCTCGGCGGGAGCTGTATCGAGAGGGCACAGTGGGGCTAGCGCTCTACGGCAATGTGGTGCTGGATGCAGTGGTGGCCCAGGGGTGTCGCCCCATTGGGGATCCCTTGCGGGTGACGGAAGCAGAGGGGAATGTGATTCTTGGCTTGGAGGGTCGCCCTCCTCTAGCGGTTTTGCAGGACTTGGCAGAGCGGCTCAGTCCCGTGGATCAGCGATTGGCCCGCCACTCTCTCTTCATCGGCCTGCTGATGGATGAGTTCAAGTCGGAGCCGACGCCGGGAGATTTCCTCATTCGCGTAATCTTGGGCGTTGATCCGCGCGTGGGGGCGCTGGCCATCGGGGATCAGGTGCGCCCTGGCCAGACGGTGCAATTTCATCTGCGGGATGCCCAGACTTCGGCAGAAGATCTGCGTTGGGCCCTCAGCCGCTATTGTGCCGAGCGCAACTTGAGGCAAAGCCCCTCTCAACCGAGGCCGGAGCCTTGTGGGGCGTTGATGTTCTCCTGTTTGGGGCGAGGCAAGGGCCTGTACGGCACTCCCGATTTTGACTCGCAACGGTTTCGGGAATTGCTTGGAGAGCTGCCCTTGGGGGGGTTCTTTTGCAATGGTGAGATCGGCCCCGTTGGGGGATCCACCTTTTTACACGGCTACACTTCCTGCTTCGGGATCTTCCGGCCCGCCCACTAGAGGGGGGATCCCTTGCCCTAAGAGCCGGCAAAATTAGATAAACTGAGGATCTGCTGTCAACAGCTTGGTCAAGGATTTCTCATGCAGCTTCATCTTAGCG
This sequence comes from Thermostichus sp. MS-CIW-26, assembly GCF_054059115.1. Lineage (NCBI taxonomy): Bacteria > Bacillati > Cyanobacteriota > Cyanophyceae > Thermostichales > Thermostichaceae > Thermostichus > Thermostichus sp. MS-CIW-26. The sequence goes on along the minus strand of NZ_JBSSBV010000061.1, from coordinate 1,648 downwards.
AGCCGCCACTCACTCAAGGGGAATGTGCCCTGGTCTATTGCTTTGCCGCTTCCGGCGGGAATGGCCGCTTTCCTCTGCCCCCTGAGATCGCCTCTTGGGATGAAAAGGCGTGGTCAGGGCTGGTGGCGGAAACCGTTCAGGAGCAGGGGTTTCAGGGGAAGCCGAATAGCAGTGTTGCCCTGCGCCTGACAGGAGAGATCCGCAAACTGGTGTTGGTGGGGCTAGGGGATCCCGCGGCCCTAACGCTAGAAGCCCTACGACGGGCCACAGCCAACGGCCTGCGCCAGGCTCACAGCTTAAAAGCCAAGCAGGTGATGCTGTCTTTGCCGGAGACGGGGTTGGATCGGGTGCGTGGGGTTCAGGCGGTGGCCGAAGCCTGCCTACTGGTGGCGCACCGGGACAATCGGTTTAAATCTTCAGCCAAAGGGGAAGAGGAAAACAGCTTTTCTGTGCAGGAAGTAACTCTCTTGGTGCCGGGGTTGGCCCAGGCTCGCCCCGATTACGAAGTCGCGCTGCAGCGGGCCATTGAGATGGCGGCAGGAACCATCTTGGCTCGGGAATTGGTGGCTGCCCCCGCCAACATTGTGACTCCTCTTGCCCTGGCCGATACCGCCCGCCAACTGGCCCAGGAATATGGTCTAGAGGTGGAGATTCTGGGACAGGAAGAATGCGAAGCTCTGGGGATGGGGGCTTTTTTGGGTGTGGCCAAAGCCTCTGATCTGCCGCCCCAGTTCATTCACCTCACCTACAAGCCGCCACAAGGGGATCCCGTTACCAAATTGGCCCTGGTGGGCAAGGGGCTGACCTTCGATTCCGGTGGGTTGAACATCAAAACCGACTCCCGCAGCATCGCCATGATGAAAACCGACATGGGGGGAGCAGCGGCAGTTTTGGGAGCTGCACGGGCCCTAGCCGCCCTCAAGCCTCAGGCGGAACTGCACTTCATCGTCGCCGCCACGGAAAACATGATCAGCGGCCATGCTATTCATCCGGGAGATATCCTCACCGCTTCTAACCAAAAGACCATCGAGGTCAACAACACCGACGCAGAAGGCCGCCTCACCTTGGCAGATGCCCTGGTGTTTGCGGAAAAGCTGGGCGTTGATGCCATCCTCGATCTGGCTACCCTGACCGGTGCTTGTGTGATTGCTCTGGGGGAAGAAATTGCCGGCTTGTTCACCCCGGATGAGACGTTGGCCCAGGAGCTACAGCAGGCTGCCAATCTTTCCGGCGAAAAAATCTGGCGCCTGCCGCTGGAGGAAGGCTACTTCGAGGGTCTCAGCTCCATTGTGGCCGACATGAAAAACACTGGTCCCCGCTCAGGGGGATCCATCACCGCTGCCCTGTTCCTGAAGCAGTTTGTGGAGAAAACCCCTTGGGCCCACCTGGATATAGCAGGCCCCGTTTGGACAGAGAAGGATGCAGGCTACAACAACAAAGGGGCCACCGGTTATGGGGTGCGCACCCTGGTGGAGTGGGTCTTGGCGCGGCAAGCCGCAGCAGCTTGCTCATAACCCCGCCTTTCTGGACGTTGGGCCTTGAAAAAGCATCTAGTAAACTACCCGGCTCCGACCGCTAAGCGGTACGGAGCGGGCTTTCAGTAGCCCTGAGCCTGTTCTGCTCTACCAGAGAACAAAACAAGCCCGGA
>NZ_JBSSBV010000060.1:0-14117 GCF_054059115.1 Thermostichus sp. MS-CIW-26 | reverse complement strand
CTTGAATGGTGCAAACGTAATTGCGCTCTTGGGGGCTGCCGTAAACCAGCCTGGAGGTCCGGGCTTGTTTTGTTCTCTGGTAGAGCAGAGCAGGCTCAGGGCTACTGAAAGCCCGCTCCGTACCGCTTAGCGGTCGGAGCCGGGTAGTTTACCTCTACACCCCTCGGAAAGAAGCGCTATCATAGAAGTCCGTCGAATAAACTCCCTTCGTAAAACCTCGCGAGGCAGATCGGATGGATTGGGTAGAAAAGGTGCTGGAAAAGATCCGGGAATGGGTGGAACGTGTGATCGACACCCTGCTGGGGAACCCCCAGCCTCAACCTGCTCCCATTCCGGTAGAAGATGGATCCCATCGTCGTCGTTAATCCGACTGCCATTGCCCCCGGCGGCGAGCCTCTCAGCCTCTTGGTACTGCATGGCCCCAACCTCAACCTGCTGGGGGTGCGAGAGGTGGGCATCTACGGCTCAGTATCCCTGGAGCAGATCGATCAGGCTCTGCATCGGCAGGCAGAAATGCTAGGGGCGAAGCTGGAGATTCTCCAGTCCAACCATGAGGGGGTGCTCATCGATGCCATTCACCGTGCCCGCCAGCAGCATGTCGGCATTCTGATCAACCCTGGGGCCTATACCCACACCAGCATTGCTCTCCGAGATGCCATTGCAGCCGTAGGATTGCCCGCTGTGGAAGTCCACCTAAGCAACATCCATCGCCGCGAGCCCTTCCGCCAGCACTCTTACATCGCCGCCGTAGCGATTGGGCAAATCAGTGGTTTTGGGGCGCAAAGCTACCTGTTGGGGCTACAGGCTCTGGTGCAACACCTGCGCCTGCAATCTGTGTAGGATCTGTGTAGGTGCCCTCAGCTCTCCAGGAACTCCTGCACGGCTGTGCGAATAAAAGCTTCATCCTCGGGGTTTTGATGAGGATTACCGGCCCGGTGCCCCCAAATGGAGGGGATGATCTTGTAAACCGCGTTCGGGATCCATTCTGCCTCAGCCCGACAATCTTCTGGGGTGAAATACAAATCCGTCTGGGCGGGCATCACCAATGTTTGGGCCTGAATTGCCCTCAAAGCAGCCCGATAATCTCCCCGGTGAATGGGGTTGTCGCTGATATCGCAGCGGATCCAAGTTTCGATCATCGATAGCAAATTCTGCGAATCCCGGCGGCGGTAATTGGCCTCCCAGCCTCGCTCTAGATAATCTTCGAGAGAGGCATACCCCAAGGATTCATAGCATTTTTGGTTGAAAAAAGGTTGGGAAACAGCCCAACTGGCGTAGATGTGGGCAAAAGCTCGCAGACCCCGCTCTGGGACACCCGTAAATCGACGACCGTTCCAGGCGGGATCGGCAGTTAGGGCTGAGCGCAAACTCTCCAGAAAAACCCGATTGTGAACTGTGGTCTTGGCGGTGCCACAGAGGGCTACGATCCGTTCCACCCGCTCAGGAAACAGGGATCCCCAGTGATAGGCTTGCTGAGCCCCCATCGACCAGCCGTAGATCAGGCGGATGCGTTCGATCCCAAAGTGTTGGCGAATCAGGCTCTCCTGCAGGCGCACATTGTCCCAGTGGCTAAACCAGAAGCCATCTTCCCGCAAGCCACAGGCTGGATCGTTGCTGGGGGAAGTGGAAAGGCCATTGCCCAGCATATTGGGAATGAGGATAAACCACCGCTGCGGGTTGAGGATGCCGTCGGGACGAATCAGCCACTCCAGGTCGGGATGCTGAGCCCCATAGGAGGTGGGGTAGAGGATCAGGTTGTCTTTTCGGGGGGAAAGAGTCCCGTAGGTGGCGTAGGCGAGCGTGATTTGGGGCAGTTGGATCCCGCACTGTAGCTGAAAATCGTTCAGGCTCCAGGTGTAGTGAGTCATGCCTGAAATTGTTCAATCACCTGACGATGAACCCGCACATACCCCTGCCCTAGATGAGCCAGATGGGGCTTGAGGTATTGATGGGCATCGGCCAAAGCATGAAATGGAATGGAGGGGTAAAGGTGATGCTCAGCATGGTAAGGCATATTCCACATCAAAAAGCGGATTGGCCAAAGGGTAAGGGTGGTACGGGTATTGGAGAAGGGATCCTCGGTTTGGCTACAGCCTGTGTGCTCTGCCAGCAAAATGAAGCGCAAGATCGGCTGCCCTACCGCCAAAGGCAACAGCCACAGCCACACTATCCAGGGATCCCCTAGCAGAAGGGAGAGCAAGCTCCCAAGGCCGTAGACCCCTAGCTGCAACCGCACCGAACGAATGACCTCTTGGCGGGCCGATTCAGGAATGTAGGGATAGCCTTGCAACTGGCCGCTGGCTATGCGGATGTAGGTCTTCACCTTGCCGATCCACCAAGTCAAGCCGCTCAGCTCGAGCAAATACTCCGGCCAGCTCTGGGGTTTGGGATCCTCCAGCTCCGGATCCTTGCCCGGAATCTGGGTATAGCGGTGGTGCCATTTGTGGTATCGGCGATAAAAAGTGCTGTTGTAAAATGAGAGCAAGCCCGCCACCCAGGCCACCCCGTCATTCAGTTTTGGGCTGGCAAAAGCGGTGCGGTGTACACATTCGTGCAAAGCAGCAAACATCGTCGCCAAACTGGCCCCGTAAACCACCAGCGCCGGCAGGGCAATCCAGCCATTGACACCTTTCTGGGTCACCCACAGGCTGCCACTCACCGCCATCACCGCCAAATGTCCCAAAAGCTGCCGGAGCCCGGCTGAATTGGAGCGGACATTCAGTTGTCTGAGGCGCTCGCTCGGGATCAACCGTTGCGGATCCGGCAAAATCGGTGTTGTCTCGACAGCCATGGCCTGTTCTTGTGAGCTACGAGAATGGATAGAAGCTATCCAATATCAGATCAAACCGAGGCCAGACCTTTTCGCCTGTGTCCAAGACAACAAAACCCTGGACCAAACTCCTAACCATGACTGCGGGGATCCGGCTGACTGGGGAGGGCGCGCCTGCCCCGCTCCAGCTCAGACACCGGCCCGATGTTGGTCAACTGCAGGGGCTGTCCAGTTGCCAGAGCCAACACATTGGCTCGCAGAATCGACGGCGGCTGTTCGCCAATCGCCGATCCCAGCACTTCTCCCTGCCGATCCAAAAACAGAAAATGAGGGATGCCGTTCACCCGGTAGCGGCTCAGCTCCGGCAGCCACTTGGGATTATCCACATTGAGCATGACAAAGTTGACTTGATCGGCAAATTCCTGTTTCAGGCTGGCCAGGAGGGGCGCCATCGCTCGGCAGGTGGTGCACCAATCGGCGTAGAACTCCACCAAAGAAGGCTTGCCATTGGCCTGAGCTTGCTCCCAAGGTATGGCTTCTTGGGCTAGAGCCTCTAGGTTGCTGCCCGCCTGACGCCCTTGGTTAGCCAAAAACAGTCCTGCTGCCAAGAGCACAGCTACTGCGGCAATCAACCCGTTGCGCAACCGTTTTGCCCAGTCTTTCTTCATCCTTCCTCACCTTGCTAGGCGCTGGATCTGACCTCAGCCCTCGCCTTCACTGTTTTAGCATCCCACCCTGTCCCACCGGTTCCGGCCAGAACCGGGTCTATGCCATCCCACGATCTTGGGCCGGGATCCCGGCTGGAGAAGAGGGCCAGGTGAGCGATAATGGGTGCGGCGTTTGCACCGATGGCTCAGCGATGCGCATCTCCTTGAAGTGGCTGCGAGAACTGGTGGATTTCCAACTTTCACCCGAAGAACTGGGAGAGGCCCTCACCCTGGCGGGGTTTGAAGTGGAAGAGATCGAAGACCGCCGCACCTGGGCAGATGGGGTGGTTTTGGGCAGGATCCTGGCTGCCGAGCCTCACCCCAACGCCGACAAGCTGCAGGTTTGCCAGGTGGATTTGGGATCCAATCGGCCTGCCACCATTGTCTGTGGAGCTGCCAACGCCCGCGCTGGGATCCTGGTAGCAGTGGCCACGCCCGGCACCCATTTGCCCGCCCTCTCCCTCACCATTGCCAAAGCCGACAAGCGGGGGGTGATCTCGGAGGGCATGATCTGCTCTCTGGCCGAGCTGGGGCTGGAGAAATCTTCCGAAGGGATCCACGAATTCCCGCCCGACTTGGATCTGGAGGCCCATCCGCTTGGCTCTGATGTGCGTCCTCTTTTGGGCTTGGACGATGTGGTGCTGGATCTCACTTCCACCGCCAACCGGGCCGATGCCCTGAGCATGGTGGGGATCGCCCGCGAAGTGGCTGCCCTCACCCGCAACCCGCTGCGCCTGCCCCCCGTCAAGCCTCTTCAGGCCAAGCCCATCCCCAACTTTCAGTTGCGCATTGCCGACGCCAAAGCCTGCCCCGCCTACAGTGGCGTGTTGATCGAAGGGGTGAAAGTCGGCCCTTCCCCCGACTGGCTAAAACACCGACTGGCCGCTGCCGGCATGCGATCCATCAACAATGTAGTGGATATTACCAATCTGATCCTGCTGGAATGGGGCCAGCCTTTGCACGCCTTCGACTGGGAGCGCCTGCTCCAGGTCATGGGCAAGAAAAAACCCACCATCGAGGTGCGCTTGGCCCAGCCGGGAGAAACCTTAAAGACCTTGGACGGCCAAACCCGCACCTTGCAAGCCGACAGTCATCTCATTGTGGCCGGCAGCCAACCGGTAGCTCTGGCCGGGGTCATGGGAGGGGAAGAAACCGAGGTCGGCTCGACCACCACCCGCATTTTCTTGGAAGCAGCCCTATTCGATCCAGCGGTGACGCGGCGCTCGGCCCGGTCTCAAGGTCTGCGCACCGAGGCTTCCACCCGCTATGAGCGAGGGGTTAACTTTGCCACCCTCGATCAGGCCCGGGATCGGGCGGTGCAGTTGATCCTGGAACTGGCAGGGGGAGCAGTGGCCGGCCTCACCACCTTTGACCAGCGGCCCCCCCTGGAACGCACCCTGAAATTGCGGCTGTCGCGGCTGATCGATGTGTTGGGGGACGAGGTGCAGGCGGCGGATGTGGAAGAGATCCTATCTGCCTTGGGCTTTCAGCTCTCCCGTTGCGAAGGGGCCAATTCCCAGAGTGCCCTCTCCCCCGCTACCGAGACGGCAACTGTGGCCAGCTGCGTCTGGCAGGTCGTCGTTCCCCCCTATCGCCTGCGGGACATTGAGCGGGAGATCGACCTCATCGAGGAGTTTGCCCGTCTCTACGGCTATGACCGCTTCTCGGAAACCCTACCCACCGAGCCGCAGGTGGGATCCCTTTCGGCGCGGGAAACGTTCACCCGCCAGATCCGAGAAGTGCTGCGGGGCATTGGCCTGACAGAGGTATATCACATCTCCCTCTGCCCAGCGGAGGAGGATGGATCTTTGGTGAGGATTGCCAATCCACTTTCGCCTGAATATTCAGCCGTGCGCAATGCGCTACTTCCCGGCCTGGTGGAGGCCTTCCGCTTCAACTGGGATCAAGGCAACGGCCCGCTCCAAGCCTTTGAAATCGGTCGTGTTTTTGCCCATGCCCTTCCCCCCAACCCCCACCCTTACCGGGAAGCTGAGCATATCGGCGGTATCTTGGGCGGGGATCCCAATCCCCACGATTGGCAGCACCGCAACCGACCCATGGACTGGTTCGAGGCCAAGGGACTGCTGGTCTCTGCCCTGGAGCGGCTGGGATTTGGCCCGGAGTTTCGTCTGGATCCCCCTGAAGAGCAATCGTCCCTGCTTCACCCCGGTCGCCAGGCCAGTTTGTGGATTGAGGGATCCCGCATCGGTTTGTTCGGGCAACTGCACCCCCGCCTCTGTCAGGAAAAGGGGCTGCCAGATCAGGTCTATGGGTTTGAGCTGCAGTTGGATCCCTTGCTGGAAAGCCTGGAGAGACGGGGCATTGTGCAATTTGTCCCCTTTTCGCCCTTTCCTGCTGCCGATCGGGATATCGCCTTCTTTGCGCCGATCGACCTTGCCGTTGGCGAGATCGAGAAGGTTATCCGTCGAGCGGGCGGAGAACTTCTCCAATCGGTGCAGCTTTTCGACGAGTACCGGGGCCAAGGAGTACCTGCAGGGCAGCGCAGCCTTGCCTTCCGCCTAGTGTACCGCGCTCCCGATCGCACCCTCACGGATGCGGAGGTAGAAGCTCTGCAAAACCAGGTGAGGGCGCAGTTGGCAACACAATTTCCGGTGACCTTGCGCAGCTAGCCGACCCCTCTGTAGCTACTATAACATCCTCCCGGCGCTCGTCCTGTGGACAGGGCGCGGGCTACCCTTCCCGTCAGCAGGACGGAGTCCTTACCTCGCAGTTGGGCATTCCTGCCCCACGCCACTTGCCTGGGTCTACAACCCCCGACAAAACAACTGGACAGGCGGTTCTCCTTCCCCAGCCTCCCTGGCTACTGCCAGCTCGCAAAACAACCTCTAATCCACCCAGCACAGTTCCCAAGGCTGAGGCTGAGTCCCGATGCACCCGGTACCGGCATTCAGGGCACTGAGGCCCCCCGACAGCCCAGCTGTTGCTAACCGTCCCTCAGCACTTGCAACCGACTCGACGCACTCCTTGGGCAACATCCCCCTTGCCCAGCCCTTGGCCTTGAGGTCTTCCACAAAGAAAAGATAAAGAGGGTCGGCCCTCGGTCCTAACGCCAATGGGCCCTCTGGAAATGGAACTCTTGGCAACCATTGGCAATGCGCTGGTGTATCCTGGCGACTTTGATTTGTGTCTTTTCCCAGTTGTGAGGCCCTTTCCGTTTTCTCGCCCCCCTGGGTTGCAGCCTTCTCAGCTGGCCTTGCAGGGCTTTGAAGCCCTTGGGCCGTTCCCGGCAGACGCTGTCTGGCAAGGGGTTCTGCTGACGGTAATCAGAAGGGAAGGGTGCATCGGCAGGCAGGATGGACTCCTGCAGCAAGGAACCCCTGTCCAGTGGCCAAGAGCAAGATTCTACCCACTCCTTAGATTTCCGGCAAAGTGTAGTTGTATACGCGCCGGCCAATCTCCAGCCACGTCAACAGCGAGGACTCTGTCCCGCTAACGCGAGCGGCTTGCTGGGAGGCATCTGGATCAATCCGGTGCTTGTAGGGTACGCCAGCACAGGTACGTTTTACTACAGATTTTGCTCAGGGGTATGGCGGGGATCCATGTATCCCGGTGCTCACCCTGCGGGCAGGGCGCGGGACTGATTGCCCCTGCACCCCGTTAGCTACACCGCTGGGAAGCCCCGCCCTCTATTAGGGGCTAGTGACTAGTGACTAGTGGCTAGCCACTATCCAGGGTGAGAGTCGGGATGAAAGGCGGGGACATGATGTTTTGTCCTTGACTGGTGCCATAAACATAAAAAGTAGCGGGGTTTTATGCACTGCCGCTATAAACATCAAGTACAGGGTGGTGGGGCATCCCGTCCTTTTCGCGCTAGCAGCGCGGAGCGCTAACCGGAGTCACTGTTCGCGTCAGCGGGACGGAGTCCTTGAAGCCCGCACTCTCTCGCTTTAGCGGCGCGGAGCGCTTTGCATCAGCATGAGTGCGCGAGTATGTCACTTAAACCAGAAGCAGATCTCAGCTTTTGCCCAGCTTCAGCATCTGATCCACCACCCCTAGGGTTTCTTCGTAGAGGTAGTCGGGGCCAAGCCGCTGCAACTCGGCAGCCAGCAGGGTGTCGAGGGAATCCTGCTCCAGGGGAGCCACCTGGCGAACCACACATCTCTGAGCGCCCCCCATGGCTTCCATGCGCATACACCCTGTGATTTCGGAGCACAGCACAGTACAGGCGTCGGCTTCTTGGTTGCTGGAGGTGAGGCGCAGCCCGATGAGATCCCCCGGCTGGCTGATTTCCGAGGCCAAGGGCACAGCGGCCAGTTCTGCCATCACCTCGCCGCCCATTTGGGTTTGAAAGCGGATGCGGTCAATCTTGTAATCGTGTTCTTGAGCCTGAACCCGCTCCGTGGGAGTCCATCCCAGGCGACCGGCCAGCCAGCCCAGGAAAAGGAACGCCTGGCAGGGATTGCCGGCTTTGTAGTCGAGGTTCACGCGATCTACGAGGTATAGGGACTCCCGCCGGTCGGGAGGGTCAAAGGCTTGGGCGGTGAGTTCCTGCCAAGGCAGCAGCCGCCGCCAGTTGAGATCCCCACAGTGGCGCCCCTCACCCACCAAGAGGTGGATTTCCTGCAGATCTTCTTCTGGATTGACAAAGCCCCGTGAATCGACGATGACCCGGTTGCTCAGAGCCACCAATTTTTGAAACAGCAAGCTGTTCAAATCCAGATCCCCTTGCCACCACAAAAAGGTGGGCAAGTTGGGGATCAGCAGCGAGGCAACGGTGCTGCAGGCCCGCACAAAGGCCGATTCGGGCGCTTTCAGGGTGATGTATTCGCAACAGACCAACGAGCTGCGCTGCTCACGGGTCACCGGACAGTAGGCGGCCACCTGGGCCTCGATGGCATCGTCTGCAGATCCCTCCCGTTTGGCTCGCAGGTCAATGACGCGACAGGGGTTTTGGGTGGCGATGGCCTCGACGGTGGGAGAAGGTAGCAACAGCGCATCGTCCAGAGATTCGTACACCACCAGGGTAAAGGTGGCAGCGCGGGCGGCAACGCTCTCTCCTTTGGAAGACCAGATCTTGTTCAGCTCCCGCTCAATATCTTCGATGGAGACATCTTTCGGAGTCTGTAAGGGTAGGACGGCAGCAGATTGATCCATAGTCTCCTCCTGGAGTGGACTCTTGCTCGATTCTAGGCAGGCGGGCCGGCTGGCTGGGAAGGGCTTAAGGCCAGGTACAGATTGGCCAACTCAAGCCTGCGCTCCACACCCAATCCAGGAAATCAGAGGATCAAGCGGGCCGGGGCTGGATGCTCAGCTCCAGGGGGCGGGCGGGATCCCCTGTCAACAGGACTCCGCGGCCATTGGCGTGTAGGTGCCGCACAATCCAGTACAGGGTTTCTATGCGCTCCGGGCAGCCCAGTTTCTCTGCCAGTTGGGGCAAAGTCAGGGATCCCTGCTGCTCCTGCACCGTCTCTAGCAATCGCCGTTGCAGCTCCAAGACGGCGCTGGCGGCTTTTTTGCCTGCTTCCACCCCCGGTTGATGGTAGGCGTTGATCTGGATTAGGGAGGCGTAGAGGCCCACGGCTCGCTCGTAGAGGGCAATCAAGGCCCCCACCGAGCGGGCATCTACCCGTGGCAGCGTCACGGTAATGGAGTCGCGACCGTTTTCGTAGAGGGCCTGGCGGGTGCCCTGCAGCAGGCCGTTCAGGTAGTCGCCACTGGTCACCTGCGGCTCCACGAAGGGGGAAGGGATCCCAGGCTCCCGATCCTGAAGCACCTCGATGAAGGTGACAAAGAAGTTGTTCAAGCCATCCCGCAACTGCTGGACGTAGGCATGTTGGTCGGTGGTGCCCTTGTTGCCGTAAACGGCGATGCCCTGCTCCACACGGTTGCCGTTTAGATCATGGGATTTGCCCAGGGATTCCATCACCAACTGTTGTAAGTAACGGCTAAACAGCAGCAGGCGATCCTTGTAGGGCAAAACCACCATGTCCTTGCGCCCTTGCCCTTGACCGACGATGTACCAGGCCATGGCCAGCAGAGCGGCGGGATTGCGCTCCAGGTGGGGCAGGCGGGTGGCCTCATCCATGGTGGCTGCCCCGGCCAGCAAAGCCCGGATATCAATGCCCTGCAACGCTGCCGGCAACAGGCCCACCGGGGACGTTTCGGAGGTGCGCCCCCCTACCCAGTCGAAGATGGGGAAGACCTCCAACCACCCCTCCTGCCGCGCCTGCTGCTCCAATTGGCTGCCGGGGCCGGTGATGGCCACCGCATGGGCAGAAAAAGGGATCCCGGCTTTTTGGTAGGCCAGCTTCACCTCCACCAAGCCATTGCGGGGCTCTGGGGTGCCGCCGGATTTGGAGGTGGTGATCACCAGGGTTTGCCCCAGTTGGTCTGCCAGCCGCCCCAGCACCCGGTCAAACCCGTCGGGATCCGTGTTGTCGATGAAGTGGATGTTCAGGGGGGGGTGCAGCGGAGCCAGGGCCTCCGCCACAAATTGCGGCCCCAGAGCTGAGCCGCCAATGCCGATGCAGAGCAGCTCGGTGAACCGTCCCCCCCCGCTGGCCGGGATGGTTCCGCGATGGATCTTTTCGGCAAAGGTTTCCACTCGCTCAATGGAATCCTGAATGGCTTGCCGGATTTCAGGGGTGGGAGCCAGCTCGGGCGCCCGCAGCCAATAGTGGCCCACCTGGCGGCCTTCGTCGGGGTTGGCAATGGCTCCTGCCTCCAAAGCCTGCATATCGGCAAAAGCCTGGGCAAAGCGAGGCCGTAGCGCTTCCACCTGAGGGGGAGTGAAACGGATGCGGCTGATATCGACGAAAATCTCCAGGCCGGGATGGTAGTAAAGCCAATCGCAGTAGCGCTGCCAGAGTTGGAGGCTGTCCATGGGATCCCTTTTGCCGAAATCCCTAACCAGCTTACCAAACTCTTTCTTACTCCCAGCCGAGGGTTGTGCGCTCCAGCCAGGACTGATCCAAACTGATGAGTGCCTCTTTGACCCCCACACCGGTCTCAGGGTGACGCCAGTCGGGAGCGATCTCCCCCAAGGGAGCTAAGACAAAAGCACGTTCCATCATGCGGGGGTGGGGCAACGTCAGCTCAGGGCTGTTCAGGATGCGGCTGCCCATGGCCAGCAGATCCAAATCCAGGGTTCTGGCCTCCCAGCGGATGCGCCGCACCCGTCCTGCCTCCTGCTCGATGGCCAGCAGCGCCCCGAGCAACTCCAGGGGAGACCGGTAGGGGGGAAAGGGATCCAACGCCACCACTGCGTTAAGGTAGTCAGGCTGTCCGGGTGGCCCCCCTTGGGCTGGGCTGCGGTAGAGACTGGAACAGGCCACCACCTCTCCCAACCGGCGCAACTTCTGCACAGCCAGGCGCAACTGCTGCAGCGGATCCCCCAAGTTGCTTCCCAGGGCAACATAGGCCAGGTCACGATTCATGAGGCTTCCGCCCTGCTTACGGCTCGCCGGCGGTCGACCTCGACGTAAACATCCTCGAACAGCCCCGGCAGGGGAGCATGGGGCTTGTGAACCCGCACGGTCAGGGCCTCCAGCTGGGGATAGCTCTGCCACAGCCGCTCTGCAATCTGGTCTGCCAAGGTCTCGATCAAGCGGCGGCGCTGGCCGGTCACCTCTTGCCGCACCATCTCATACACTTGGGCATAGTCCACTGTGCCAGAGAGGTCATCTTGGATCTCGGCTAGGGAAAGCCGCATCTCCACGTCCACCACAAAACGCCCACCCAAAACCGCTTCCTCCGGGCAGTGGCCGTGGTAAGCATGAAAGACAAGGCCCTGCAGCACCAGCCTACCCTGCATCATGGTGCAGAGCTTCCCAAGTGGCGAGGGCGGAAACATGAGCCGGCACGTTGTGAACCCGTACCAGGGCAGCTCCCCGGCTGGCCGCAAACAGGTGGACGGCCACGCTGGCGCTGTCTCGCTGATTAGGTACGGCGATGCCGGAAAGCTTACCCACAAAACTTTTGCGGGAGGCCCCCACCAAGACCGGGTAGCCGTAGGCCACCAGCCGCGGTAGGGCTTTGAGCAGGGTTACATTCTGCTCAGCAGTTTTGGCAAAGCCCAAGCCCGGATCCAAAACAACGCTGGGCACGCCCGCTGCCAGGGCCCGCTCTGCCTGTTCCCTGAGAAAACCGAAAACCTCCCCCTCCAGGTCAGCATATTCGGTCTGCTGCTGCATGGTGCGCGGTTCTCCCCGCATGTGCATGATCACCGCCGGCACCCCCTTTTCGGCACAGACCTGTATCATTTGGGGATCCCGCAGCCCGCTGACATCGTTGATGATGTGCGCCCCGGCAGCCAAAGCCGCAGCCGCCACCTCCGTTCTGCGCGTATCGACGCTGATGGGGATCCCGGATCCCTGCAAAGCTCGAATTACCGGCAAAACCCGGTCGCATTCCACTTCTACCGGCACCGGATCTGCCCCTGGGCGGGTGGACTCGCCGCCAATATCCACGATCAAGGCCCCTGCCGCTGCCATGGCTTTGGCTGCCTGCACAGCCGCTTCTGCAGATCCCCACTGGCCGCCATCGCTGAAGCTGTCGGGGGTAACGTTTAGCACCCCCATCACCCCAACGCCCCGCCAAGAAAGACGGTAGCCCTCTGGCGTCTGTTCTGCCCCAGGCAGAGGACGTCGGGAGATCAAGCTGGTAACACCCATAACCGCTGCAGGCTGCCGTGTTGCAAAAGCAGGGGGAAGAGTCTCCCACTGCCTAGGATGGTATTGCCGTCAATCCCAAGGCTGGCGCAAGCCCAACAGGATTCTACAAAATTTTTTACAACGTCCTTACAGAGCCACGATTGGTGAAAGGCTGCCCCTGCCGGCTCAAGCGCAAGGAATGGCCCCCGCCGACAGAGGAAGCTCTCCCGCTCTGGCTAGAACATGATGTCGTCTTCCGAACGACCCCAAATACACCAAATGATAGAGGCAAAGATTGCCATGTAAACCCAGGCCATCGGGCCGTATTGCAGCAGATCCATCAATACATCCCTAAAACATTTGTTTATCTAGTCCAATTATTGTGATGTTTCGTTACAGCGTCAACCGTTTTCTTAGGAAAAGGCCCCCTCTCAGACCCAGCCGGAGCTGCGCTGGGATCCCTTGTCCAGGGCGGGTTAAGTCTTTTTGCCTAAAGACAGGGAGCAAGTCTTCAGTTTCTGAGAAAACCCAGCTTGTCTGAGAGATGCAGGAGGATAGGGAACTAGACATTGAAGCGGAAGTGCATCACGTCCCCTTCCTGGACGACGTAGTCTTTGCCTTCGCTGCGCAGCAGGCCCTTTTCTTTGGCGGCATTCAGGGATCCCGCCGCCACCAGATCGGCATAGGCCACCGTCTCGGCCCGGATGAAGCCCCGCTCAAAATCGGAGTGGATCACCCCGGCTGCCTGAGGGGCTGTGGCGCCGACTGGAATCGTCCAAGCGCGGGTTTCTTTGGGGCCAGAGGTAAAGTAGGTGCGCAAGCCCAACAGCTCGTAGGTGGCCCGGATTAGGGATTTCAGCCCGCCTTCTTTCACCCCCAACGAATCCAGATAGGCCTGTCGCTCGTCGGGGGGTAGCTCCACCAGTTCCGCCTCCACCTGGGCTGAGACCACCACCACACCTGCCCCTTCCGCCTCGGCAAATTGCCGCACCTGCTCCACCCAGGCATTGCCGCTGGCCAGATCCGTTTCCGCCACATTGGCGGCGTAGATGACTTTTTTGCGGGTGAGCAGCCCCAACCCTTTGATCAACTGCTCTTCTTCTGGGCTGAGGGGTACCAGGCGAGCCGGCTTGCCCTCGTCCAAGGCAGCCTGTAATTGTTCCAGAGCCTGCAACTCGAGTTGGGCGGTTTTGTCGGACTTTGCCTGCTTGCGCACCCGCTCTATGCGCCGCTCGATCTGGGCCAAATCCGCCAAGGCTAGCTCCAAGTTGATCACCCCGATATCCCGTAAGGGATCCACCGAACCCGCCACATGCACAATGTTCTCGTCTTGGAAGCAGCGCACCACGTGCACCACGGCGTCCACCTGGCGAATGTGGGAGAGAAACTGGTTGCCCAGACCCTCCCCCTTGCTGGCTCCAGCCACCAGCCCGGCAATATCCACAAACTCGATTTGGCTGGGGATGATCTCGGCAGAACCGCTGATCTTGGCCAGCACCTGCAAGCGCTCGTCGGGCACCGCCACCCGCCCCACATTCGGCTCAATGGTGCAGAAGGGAAAGTTGGCCGCCTCGGCTTTGGCATTTTCACAGAGGGCGTTGAACAAGGTAGATTTGCCTACGTTGGGCAGGCCGACAATTCCAGCTCTCAACATCCAGATCTTGGGGAAAAAGCCAAAAACCAGGGTAACGGGATCCCTTGCCCAGCGGAAAGATCCCTACTCTGACGTTAGCATTTGCCGCCCCTTTCCCAACCGGTGGATCCGCTCCCAAGCGCTCCGCGCCGCCAACGCCACCACCCTCGGCTCCTCTCCCAAGAGAACTGTATTTTTTGTCAGCTGCACAGTGTTGGGCAGCTGAGGTCTTTTGACATCCTCCCCGGCCTGAAGGCCGGAGATTCCTACCACGCTACGCATGGATGGCTCCTTGCGCAATCGTCTCGGCGGGTTCCTGCTTCCGACCGCCCGTGCAGTTCGATCCACAGGCCATCCGGGCTGACACGGGTGGTTCACCCACCCGCATCCCGACC
>NZ_JBSSBV010000059.1:0-15047 GCF_054059115.1 Thermostichus sp. MS-CIW-26 | reverse complement strand
AAACAGAAAGATCAACTGGTAGTAATCCGTACTGAACATATTATACATTATTTTCAGTATAGTTGAGCTTATTATTGACTAGAGTCATGCTCTCTGCTGATTGTTGCCCAGGGGGAGCGGGCTGGAACGGTGCGCACCAGAGTGACGTTGTTGGACGAAGGGGTTGGTGCTGGGACTCCATAGACGGCAGGGGGTCAGGGAAAAGCAGCTCTGAGCCATGGCCGATAATAGGACTGTCCTCTTGCTATCCCGCTTTCTATGCCCAGCTCCATCATTTCCCCGGAAAACCTGCTGGATCTCTGTGAACAGGGTGTGTACAAGGCGTTGGCCGCTGGAGCCGACCAGGCAGAAGTGTTTGCCAACTCAGGCCGGGAAACGGAAGTCACGTTTGAAAAAAACGACCTCAACCTGGCCCGCAGCAGCAGCGAGACCCTGTTCGGCATTCGGGTTTTCTGTGGCGGCAGGCTGGGCTTTGCCACCTCCAACCGCCCGGAAGAGCTGGCCGAGACGGCGGCTGAGGCTGTAGCCATGGCCAAGGCTTCGCCGGCGGATCCCCTCAACGGGCTGCCGGAGCCCCAACCTTTGCCCCAGGTGCCCTTTGCCCTCGACCCAGGCCTGCTGGAACTGGATGCCGCCGAGCTGACCCAGTTGGGATCCCAATTGCTGGAGTGGGTGCGCTCCAAAGACCCTCGCATCACCATCGACAGCGGCTCCCTCAGCGTGGAGGAAGAGACCCTGGCCATCGCCTCTTCCACCGGCATCCGGGCCAACTACCACAGTGTCGAGGCGGGGGGATCCCTCTTTGGCATGGCCATCGACGGGGACGAGGTGGGCAGCTTTGCCTACGACGGCGACAGCGTCCAGAAGCGGGCCGATCTGGTGCCGGCGCTGGAGCGGGCTTTTGATCGCTTTGTCCAGAAATGCGTGGGCGCGCTGGGGGCTGGCGAGGGGGAGAGCTTCCGCGGCCCCATTGTCCTGCCGCCAGATGTGGTGGAGGAGTTTCTAGGGGATCTCCTCTTTGTCTTGGGGGCAGATGCGGTGCGCAAAGGCAAAAGCCCTCTGGCGCAAAAAATGGGATCCCGGATCGCCAGCCCGTTGCTCACCGTGGTTTCTGAAGGCCTGGGCCTGCCCGGCTACCCCATTGAGCCCTTTGACCGCGAAGGGATCCCGCGCCAGATTACCCCCCTGATTCATGAAGGGATCCTCTGCAACTTCATGTACAACAGCTACGAGTCCCGCGCTGCTGGCGTTCCCTCCAACGGCCATGCCACAGGGGGAGCAGGCAGCCTGCCGGGAGTAGGGCCGGCTTGCCTGAGGGTGGCCCCAGGGACAACCCCCCTGTCCGAGCTCTACGCGATGGATCGAGGAGTTATCGTCACCCGCCTCTCCGGCAGCAGCAACCCCATTACCGGTGACTTTTCTGGGGTGGTGAAAGGGGGCTTCTTGGTCAAAGGCGGCGAGAAACGCCCCATCCTGGAGACCACCATTGCCGGCAATCTCTACGATTGTTTGCGCAATATCTCCGCCATTTCCCAGGAAGTAACGGTTTTCAACGGCACGGCTGCCTTTCCCGCCCTGCGCATTGAAGATGTATCCATCACTGCGGGCTAAGTAAAGCTAGGGGTGTCGAGATCCCGGCAACAGCGATTAACCTCATTCCCAAAAGCTGCGGAGTTGTTCCCATGGGCCAGGAGATCACCTGCCTCCGTTTTGGTACTGCAGACTTTGCTCAGTTTGCAGCTCGGCTCCAGCAAGAGACGAAGTTGCTCGAGCGCTGGTTGGCCGGTGCGCCGGGGCTGGATCCCGCCTGCCGGCCCTTTGCCCAGGGATCCCCGGTGGGCGGGTTTGAGCTGGAGGCGTGGCTGGTCACCCCTCAGGGGGATCCGGCCCCGATCAACTCAGCCTACCTGGAAGCGGTGAATGATCCGCTGGTGGTGCCGGAACTGGCCCAGTTTAACGTGGAGATCAACAGCCGGCCCCAAGTTTTGACCGGCTTGGCTCTGCGGCAGTTTCAGCAAGAGCTGGGCCAAACGTGGGATCGCTGTTGCCAAGTGGCTGAATACCTGCAGGCGGGGCTGATGATGATCGGCATTTTGCCTACGGTGCAGCAGCAGCAGCTCACTTTGGAGATGATCTCGCCTCGCAAGCGCTACCTGGCCCTCAACGAGCAGATCCTGAACCTGCACCGGCGCGAGCAACCCTCCAGGATCCCGCCCCTGGGGCTGACAATCGAAGGGCCTGCCACCCTGCTGCGGGTCACCCACCCAAACGTCATGCTGGAGGCAGCCACCACCTCTTTTCAAATCCATCTGCAGGTGGCCCCCCACCAAGCGGTCCGCTACTTCAACGCTTCCCTGCTCGTGTCGGCCCCCTTGGTAGCGCTGGCGGCCAATTCTCCCTATCTGTTCGGGCACGACCTATGGGCGGAAACCCGCATCCCTGTGTTTGAGCAGGCGTTGGATGGCCCACCCCCCCTTGCCCCCACCCACCAACCTCGCGTCACCTTTGGGCAAGGCTATGTGCAAGAGTCCCTGATGGAGCTGTTTTGGGAAAATGTGCATCGCTACCCGGTGGTGCTGCCGCAAACGTTGGCCGCCTCTCCCTGGGAGCTGGCCCATCTGCGCCTCCACAACGGCACCATCTGGCGCTGGAACCGCCCCCTCATCGGCTTGGATCCGGTTCCCCATCTGCGCATCGAACAGCGGGTGGCGGCGGCAGGCCCAACCCTACCCGATATGATCGCCAATGCGGCCTTCTACTTTGGTCTGGTGCAAGCCTTGGGATCCCAGCCCGTCCCCCCCGAGCAGGAGCTGAGCTTTGCCCAGTGCCGCGCCAATTTCTACACGGCGGCCCGCTGGGGTCTGGAGGCCCCCATCACTTGGCTCAAGGGTTGGCAGGGATCCCTGCGCCAATTGCTTTTGCAAGAGCTGCTCCCCCTGGCCGAGGGAGGGCTGGCCCAACTGAACTTGGCCCAACAGGATATCCAAGTGTATCTGGGCATTCTCCGCGCCCGCGTCGAGTCGGGGCAGAATGGGGCCACCTGGCAGCGCCGCTATGTCGCCCGGCATGGTAAAGATATGCAACAATTAACCTGTGCCTACTGGGAACGGCAGCGGCAAGGCCAACCGGTACACACCTGGGATCTCAGCTAGGGCTCTCTCCACAGCCGGTTGTACCAGCGGTGGGCCACCGCGGCGGCAGGACGGATCCCTGGCCCGCATCTCGAGTGGGCAAACTCTCTCTCAGATGGCCTTGTTGCGACCCGAGCTACCGCAGCGAAACGGTTCATTCGCGACCAAGGACTTCGTTGGACTTCTGCTCCCTCCTACCCCAGGGAGAGAGGCCGGAAGCCAGAAGTTTGAGTCGAGCCTCTTAGCCCAAACAGTATGCTCACCGTTCTCGATCATCTACCGGATCAACTGCTGGATCTAGAGGCCCATCAGCTTTACGACCGATTGGGTGGGCCGACCCTCATCCATCTGCCGGGGCGACGGGATCCCGCCCTGTTTGTGTCCGTCCTGCTGCACGGCAACGAAACCACCGGCTGGCAGGCGGTGCGACAGCTTCTCCGCCACTACGCCCAGCGGGAATTGCCCCGTTCTCTTTCCCTTTTCATTGGCAACGTGCAGGCTGCCCGCCACCGGCAACGGCGGCTAGATGGCCAACCGGACTACAACCGCATTTGGGGCCCCGGCTCCACCCCCGAGCACGCCATGGCCCAGGCCGTCCTTCAGCAAATGCAGCAGCGGGGCGTTTTTGCCAGCGTCGATATCCACAACAACACGGGCACCAACCCCCACTACGCTTGTGTCAATCACCTGGATGCCCCTACCCTGCACCTGGCCACCCTGTTTGGGCGCACCGTTCTCTATTTCACCAGGCCAGAAGGGGTACAGAGCATGGCCTTCGGGCGCTTCTGCCCGGCGGTGACCCTGGAATGCGGCAAGCCGGATCAGCCCTATGGCACCCAGCATGCCTACGAATTTCTGGAAGCCTGCCTGCACCTGTCGGCGATCCCGCAGCGCCCTGTCTTCCGCCAAGATATCGACCTGTTCCACAGCGTCGCCATTGTCAAAATCCCGGATCAGGTGAGCTTCAGCTTTGGGGAAGAGGATGGCAACCAAGAGGGATCCCCCTCCCACATCCGCTTCCCGCCGGATTTGGATCTCCTCAATTTTCGGGAGCTTCCCCCCCACACCCCCATTGGCTGGACGAACAACGGCTTCCACCTGGAGGTGCAAGATGAGCAGGGCCAAAATGTGGCGGATCGCTTTTTCTATGCCTGCAATGGAGAAATTCGCACCAGCGTGCCCATCATGCCGGGCATGCTCACCCTCAACAGCCGCATCATCCGCCAAGACTGCCTCTGCTACCTGATGGAGCGCTACCCCCTGGCCGGCTGAGCCGGGCTGCCAATTTCCGATCCCCAAACCAGAACGGGTAGTGCTCCGCACCGCTGCGCTAACAGTACCCGTCTACCGAGGGATGGTGAGTACGCTAACGTGGGACAGAGCGACCCCTGCAAGCCCTATCCTGAAAACTGCCAACGGCACGCTGAGCCCACGGGATCCCTATGTTGCGCCTGCTGCGGATCGAGAACTTTGCCCTGATCGAGCAATTGGAGATCCCCTTTCGAGCGGGGCTAAACGTGCTCACCGGAGAAACCGGGGCCGGCAAATCCATCATCCTCGATGCGCTGGATGCAGCTCTAGGAGGTACAGCTCGGGCTCTGCGAACTGGCAGCGAACGAGGTCTGGTGGAAGCGATCTTCAGTCCTAATCCTGAACTGCAAGCCTGGCTAGAACAAGAGCACATCGACCCCCTAGAGGAGGGCCTGGTTTGTAGTCGCGAGCTGGTGTTGCGCAACGGCAAGCTCACCAGCCGCCTGCGGGTGAATGGGGTGCTGGTGAACAAAGCCCAGATGCTCAACCTGCGGGCCAAATTGGTAGAGATCACTGCCCAGGGGCAAACCGTTCAAATCCAATCTCCGCAAACCCAGCGCCGTTGGCTGGACGATTTTGGCGGCGAAGAGTTGTTGCGAACACGGGCAGAAGTGGCTGCCCTTTACCAAACCTGGAACCATCTGAAAACAGAGGTGGAATCCCGCCAGCAAAGCCAACAACTGCGCCTGCAACGGCTAGACCTACTGGAGTTTCAAGCGCAAGAGCTGGCCGCCCTGCGCCTGGAGGATCCCGACGAAATGGCCAAGCTGGAGCGGGAACGGGAGCGCCTGGCCCACCGCGTGGAACTGCAACAGCAAAGCTACGAAGCTCACCAATTGCTCTATCAAAACGACAGCGGCTCACCGGCCATCGCCGATCTGTTGGGCCAGGTAGAACGGTTGCTCCAGACCATGACCCAGCGGGATCCCGACGTAGCCCCTCTGGCGGAAATGGTCAGCAGCGCTCTCATTCAGGTGGAGGAGGTGGGGCGAGAGCTAATTCGCTACGGCGAGACGCTGGAGGCAGATCCCGGTCGGTTGAACAAAATTGAACGGCGCTTGGCGCAACTCAGACAAGCCTGCCGCAAATACGGCCCGACCTTGGCCGAGGTGATGGCCCATGCGGAGCGGGTGCAGACGGAGTTGGCCCAACTGCGAGGAGACAACACCGACCTAGAGGAATTGCAGGTGCGGCTGGACAAAGCTGCCCAAGACCTGGAGCGCCATTGCCAAGCGCTCTCCCAACTGCGGCAACAAGCGGCCCGTCAACTGGAAAAGGCCCTCATAGAAGAGCTCAGGCCGCTGGGGATGAGCGCAGTGCAATTCCAGGTGCAGATCCAACCCGGCCCCCCGACGGCAGAGGGGGTGGATCAGGTGAGTTTTTGGATTAGCCCCAACCCGGGTGAGCCTCTTCAACCTTTGGCCAGCATTGCCTCGGGCGGCGAGATGAGCCGTTTTCTGCTGGCCTTGAAAGCCGTATTCAGCCGCATCGATCCGGTGGCCACCATGGTTTTCGACGAGATCGATACCGGCGTGTCGGGCAAAGTGGCGCAAGCCATCGCCACCAAGCTGCACAGCATTGCCCGAGATCACCAGATCCTCTGCGTCACCCACCAACCCCTGATCGCTGCCTTGGCGGATCACCACCTGCGGGTTCACAAGGTGGTGCACCAAAAACGAACTTCTGTGCGGGTGGAGCTTTTGGGAGAACGGGAACGCCGCGAAGAACTGGCCCAACTCACTGCCGGTCACTCTGCCCAAGAAGCGATGACGTTTGTGGAGGCTCTTCTCAACCAAGCAGCTCAACTGCGCAAGCAGCAAATGGCCAGTCCCGCTTGACTCTCCTTCTGGGAAAGGGGAGGGGGGTGAGGGCCTCAACCACCCAAGAACAGCTCCAGCACCTCAGGATTGCTCAGCAGGTTGGGGCCGGTATCCTCAAAGCGGTTCTCTCCGGTGGACAAAACATAGCCCCAGTTCGCCATCTTCAGGGCCTGCTTGGCATTTTGCTCCACCATGAGGATGCTGATGCCGAGACGGTTGATCTCTTGCAGGAGGGCGAAGGTCTGTTCTATGTACAGCGGTGACAGGCCGGCGGTCGGCTCATCCAGCAACAACAACTGCGGCTCCACCATCAACGCTCGCCCTATGGCCAGCATCTGCCGTTGTCCACCCGATAGGAATCCCGCCGCTTGGCGTCGTTTCTCTTTCAGGGGTGGAAACAGCTCATAAACCCGCTCCAGTTGGGCGGCAGGGTTGTCGCGTCGGATGAAGGCCCCCATCTCCAGGTTCTCTTGCACGGTGAGGGAAGGGAAGACATTGTTGGTCTGGGGCACAAAGCCGATTCCCCGTCGCACCAGTTGCTCAGCGGGCAGGTGGGTGATGTCGGATCCCTGAAACAGCACTCGGCCTGAGCGGATGGTGGCCAAGCCAAATAAGGATTTCAGCACCGTCGATTTGCCGGCTCCATTGGGGCCGATGATCACCACCATTTGCCCAGGGTTCACCTTCAGGTGGATCCCTTTGAGGATGTCCACCCCCCGGTAGCCGCTGTAGAGATCTTGGATGTCCAGCAAAGGGGTCATGAGAGGGATCCCTCCGAAGGCAGAGGGGAGGGTTGGGGTGGGTTTAGGGAGTCGGCCAGTGCCACAGATCCCAAATAGGCCTCCCGCACGGCTGGGTTTTGTTTGATCTCCTCCATGGATCCCTGGGTGAGAACCTTGCCGGCAGCCATGACCACCACATGGTCGCAGAGACGGGTCACCAGATCCAGGTCATGCTCGATGATGCAGAAGGTGCAGCCGCGCTCGCGGTTGAGATACTCGATAAAACGCATCAAATCCGCCAGCAGAGTGCGGTTGACGCCGGCCCCCGGTTCATCCAGCAGGATCACCCGCGCATCGGTCATCAAGGTACGTCCCAGTTCCAGGAGTTTTTTTTGCCCGCCGGAAAGGGTGACGGCCAGTTGATCCCGCAGATGGATCAGGTTCAGCCGTTCCAGAACCTCTTCCGCCCGAGCTTGCAGGTTGCGTTCTTGTCGTTGCACCCGCCGCCAACCGAACCAAGTGGCGAACAGGTTTTCCCCTATCTGGTTGGGGGGAACCACCATCAAGTTCTCCAAGACGGTCATGCGGCCAAACTCCCGCGGTATCTGAAAGGTGCGCACCAGCCCTCGACGGAACAGATGGTGAGGGGGCAGGCCGGTGATGTCTTCCCCATCTAGCCAGATGCGCCCGCTGCTGGGCCGAATAAACCCGGCGATGATGTTAAAGAGCGTGGTCTTCCCTGCCCCATTCGGGCCGATCAAGCCCGTAATCCGACCGGTTTCGATGCGGAAGGAACAGTGATCCACCGCGCTAATGCCGCCAAACCGCTTGGAGATGTCGTCGATAACAATCACGCCGCTGCCTTGGGAAAACCCCGCCGACCGATGAGTTCAGTATTTCTCAAAATATAATGAGCCCAATGGCCGAGTTTGCCCATTATCCTTCCTGGATTCCTACAGGGGCAACTGCCTTTGGAGGCCGCAGCCAGCCCTACAGCAGCCAAGGAACGGGCGAGATCCTGAGTCTGGCCCGCCTGTTTCCCGGAGCCATCTTTTCTTGAGGGAGTGGGGAACGCTTTGAGGTGAGCCAACGTCTGACTGCTACGGTTCAACACTTGCTTGACTTTTGGGATCTGAGTTCTACTTTCTCTTCCCTCACAGGAGGTTGTCGGCTATGTCTCGCATGAATAAACTCACCCGACGGGCCTTTGCAGCGGCGGCTGCCCTGACGGCGGCTGCTCTTGCCACCACTCTGCTGCCCAGCACGGCTCAGCAGGCAACTCAAGGGCCGGTCAAAATTGGGGCTTTAATGTCTCTCACCGGGGATCTGCAGGCCTTCGGGGAAAACTGCCTCAAGGGGATCAAGCTGGCGATTGACCAAATCAACGCCGCCGGTGGCATTTTGGGATCCCCTGCCCAAGTGGTCGAAGCGGATGACCAGACGTCGGCTCAGCCAGCTATCGACGCAGCTCAACGGTTGGTCACCGTGGAGAAGGTGGCCGGCATTATCGGCGCCTTGGGCAGTGGCATCACCATCCCGGTGGCCACGACGGTTTCTGTTCCCAATCGGATCCCGCAAGTTTCCCCGGCTTCCACCGCTCCTACCATTACCACCCTGGAGGACAACGATTTTCTGTTTCGCACGGTTCCTTCCGATGCCTATCAAGGGGTAGCCCTGGCCCAGATCACCCGTGAAGAGAAGCTGGAGCGCCTGGCCATCATCTACATCAATAACGACTATGGCCAGGGCCTTGCCGACAGCTTTAAGACGGCTTTTGAAAAGCGGGGCGGCACCATCACCAAGTCGGTTCCCTACGAGCCCGGCAAGGCTTCCTATCGCAGTGAGCTGACCCAACTGAAGGAAGGGGATCCCCAGGCGTTGGTGCTGATTGGCTACCCCGAAAACGGTGTGGTCATTTTGCGGCAAGCTTTGGAAGAGGGACTGTTTGACCGCTTTGTCTTCACCGATGGCATGCGCTCTCCCGACGTGGCAGCCCAGGTGGGAGCCGAAAAGCTAGAGGGATCCATCGGCGTTTCGCCTCAGGCCCTCACCGATAGCAAGGCTTACCAAATCTTTGCCGAAGCCTACAAAGCCGCCTACGGGGAGCTGCCCCCCACCCCCTACATCGACACCGCCTACGATGCCGCTTTTGTCCTGGCTCTGGCCATTCAGAAAGCCGGCAGCACCGACGGCACTGCTGTTCGGGATGCTTTGCGGGAAGTGGCCAATCCGCCTGGCACCGAGATCCTGCCCGGAGAGTGGGCCAAGGCGGTGGAGCTGATCGGCAAAGGGGAAGACATCTTCTACACCGGCGCCTCTGGATCCATCAACTTCGATGAGAATGGGGAGGTGGCCGGCACCTTTGCCCACTGGACTTTCCAAGGGGGGAAGGTGGTGGATCTGAAGGTGTTTGAGCCGGAGAGCTGATTTTCCCCTGCGGCTCCTGAGTGGGGGTCGGTTTCTCCTTCTGAGCATGCCTCTAACCCCCAAAACCCTGAACTTTGCTGAATTTACTGAGCTTTAGGCGGTTTGGCAAAAGTCATTGAGAGGGATATAGTAGACCAAGTTTCCCCCTGATCCTTGAGTCCACCGCAACGGTTGCCGGGAAGTGAAGGGGGAAAGCGCTCGGGGGGTATTCCTCAGGGCTTTGCGGGATACCGCCTTCCTGCTCAGAGATAGGCAGGATGCGATCGCTTCTTTCCTGAACCATGTTCAGGAGAGTTCAGCGTGAATGTATCAGCTCCATCAAGACAATCCAGACGAGCAAGACGGGCCTGCACAGAGTACCCTCTGCAGGCTTTTTTGTGGGTTTGGGCCGCGCGGCTGTACGTCCCCAGCAGGGATCCCTCCCCATCACGTAGCTTTTTTTGCTTTTTTGCGGCAACTCAGCGGAGGGCAAAGCAGGCTAAAGTGTCGGCATCCTGGCGTCTTGTGGAGAATCCTCGATGTTGTCCACCCAACTCCTCCTCCCCGGAGTGGCAGCTCTGCTCGGCTTCGGGTTTGCTCCAGCCGTCCTGGCTCAGACTTCCCACACCCAGCAGATGGCGATCCTGAACGGCAACGCCACCACCCTGCAAAGCAACGTCCTGCAAAACACCGTCCTGATCCTGCCCAACGTTCCCCCACAACAGTACGCCGACAGTTGGGGCTGGAGGAGCAGCCGCTCTTTGCCTCCCACTCCTGCTCCCATCACCGTCGTCATCCTCAACTCCCAAGTCAACCTAGCTGCCGAGGAAGTCGAGCCGAGGTCTTGCGGCCAGCGCTGTAGGGGATCCCTGCGCCTGCCTTGAGCGGGGGAGGCTGCTTTTTGCACTCCAGACTGCCCAAGTCCGCAATCCGGTTCGCGGCCACGCTCGGATCTGGGTGGATGGGGATTGATATAATCCAGGGCAATTGTCCGCTGCTGGGCGGCAGAGGGTTTTAACGCAAGCTTGGCCCGGCTCTGCAATCTTGCTTTTTGGTGTGCGAGGGATCCCCATGAATCGTTCCAGGCAACTTCGCCCTTGGCTAACTTCAGCGCTCACCCGCGGGATGGTGCTCTGCACCGCTTTTGCGTTTGCTGAAGCGTCCCGTAGCGCTCTGCTGATGGGATCCCCGGCTTGGGCGCAATCGGTTCCTCAGCCCGGCACCCTCGACCTGCGCACCGGTGGCGACACCCCCGCCCAGCCCTCCCCCACCCCACCCCCCACTGCCGGCGAGCCAGAAGTGTTGGTAGCGGAGGTAGTGGTTGAGGGCACTGAAGATCCGGAGCTGATCAACCGGGTTTACAGCGTCATCCGCACCCGCGCCGGCGAGGTTTCCACCCGATCCCAGTTGCGGGAAGACATCAATGCCGTGTTTGCCACCGGATTGTTTGCCGATGTGCGGGCAGTGCCTTCCGATACACCCTTGGGAGTGCGGGTCACCTTTGAGGTCAAGCCCAACCCCATTCTCAAAGCGGTGCGCACAGAAGGGGCGAACGTTTTGGATCCGGAAGTGCTGCGGGCCGCCTTTGCCGACCAGGAAGGGCGGGTGCTCAACTTCGGCGAGCTGCAATCGGCGGTGGCCGAGATCGAGCAGTGGTACGCCGACAAGGGCTACGTGCTGGCCAAAGTGACGGATGTGCGCTCCTCTGAAGACGGCACCATCACCCTGGAAATCGCCGAGGGGGTGATCGAGGATATTCGCGTTCAGGGCA
The DNA here is from genome assembly GCF_054059115.1 of Thermostichus sp. MS-CIW-26. Classification (NCBI taxonomy): domain Bacteria; kingdom Bacillati; phylum Cyanobacteriota; class Cyanophyceae; order Thermostichales; family Thermostichaceae; genus Thermostichus; species Thermostichus sp. MS-CIW-26. The sequence continues at coordinate 3,886 of NZ_JBSSBV010000059.1, read as the reverse complement.
ACACCAAAACCCGTGACTTCATCATCACCCGCGAGTTGAAGTCCAAGCCGGGGGATGTGTTTAACCGCAACCAAATCCAGGAAGACCTGCAGGCGGTTTTTAATCTCAACCTGTTTCAAGATGTGAATGTGGGGCTCAACCCCGGCCAGGATCCCGACAAGGTGGTGGTGGTGGTGAACGTGGAAGAACGTCGCACCGGTACCTTGGGCGGCACCATCGGCGTTAGCTCCGCCACAGGGGTCTTCGCCGGCCTCAACGTCTCCGAACAAAACTTGGGCGGCAACAACCAGAGTGCCAGCTTCAACGTGCAGGTGGGCACCAACGAAACCCTCTTCGACTTAAACTTCACCGACCCGCGGATTGCCACGCTGGACATTCCCACCTCCTACAACGTCAACATCTCCAACCAGCAGAGCTCCAGCTTTGTCTTTAATGAGGGATTCACCCTGCCCAATGGGGATCCCGTGCGCATCAACCGTCTTGGCGGCGGGGTGACTTTCTCTCGCCCGATTGGGGGCAATTGGCGGGCCAGCTTGGGCACCCGCATCCAATTTGTAGAAGCTCGCAACAGCAACGGGGAGCAGCAGCGCTTCGATGTGCTGGGCAACCCGATTACCTTCAGCGAGAGCGGCCAAGACAGCTACACCACCTTGCGGTTTGGCCTCGTCAACGACGCCCGCGACAACCCCAACAGCCCCAGCCAGGGCTCGGTCTTTCGCATCTCCACAGAACAGTCGGTACGTCTGTTTCAAAATGGCTTGAATGCCAACCGCCTCGAGACCAGCTACAGCCAGTTCATCCCCGTCAACCTGTTTCAAACCCGCAGCGAGCGACCGCAGGTATTGGCCTTTGATGTGCGAGCAGGCACGACCATCGGCGACTTGGCTCCCTACGATGCTTTCCCCATCGGTGGGGGCAGCTCGGTGCGGGGCTTTTTCGAGGGGGGTATCGGTTCCGGTCGCAGCTTTGCTACGGCAACCGCCGAGTTGCGTTTCCCCCTTTTTGACCCGGTGGGAGCCGTGGTTTTCGCCGACTACGGCACTGATCTGGGCAGTGGAGCTGCCGTGGCCGGCAATCCCGCAGCGGTGCGCAACAAGCCGGGCAGTGGTTTGGGGCTGGGGGTCGGCATTCGCATCCAATCTCCCTTGGGGCCGCTGCGCATCGACTACGCCATCGGGCAAGGTGGCGCTGGCCAAGGCCAACTGCACTTCGGCATTGGCGAGAAGTTCTGACTTGGCCGTGGATCGGCTGCCGGCTTGCTATGGTGGGAGCAGGTGCTCGTAATGGAAGCAACCCATGAAACAGCAACTTGGCCAATCGTTCCGCGGCGGATCCCTGGCGCTCCTGCTGGGCCTCAGCTTAGCCCTGGCAGGGTGTGGGCAACTGGCGCGGCTGGGCATCGGCACAACTCCCATCGCCCAGATCGAACAAAATCCCTCCCGCTACACCAATGTGTATGTCCGCGGTCGCGTGGTGAACCAGATAGGAGTGTTCGGCCAGGGCGTGTATGAGATCCAAGACAACAGCGGTTCCCTTTGGGTCATCACCGACAAGGGGCTGCCGGCCATGAACAGCACAGTGACCGTGCGCGGTAAAGCCCAAGAGGGGATTGTGGTGGGAGGACGCAGCTTCGGGGTCTCGTTGGTGGAAGCAGAGCGCTTCTAGCCTGCCCCCAAAGCCAGCATCGAAACACGGCCTGCCAAGGTTTTGGCAATTTGCCGCAGCGCCTGGGCCGAGGCTGACTCAGGCTGGCTGATGACGATGGGCTGGCCCGCATCCCCCCCTTGGCGCAGGGCAATCTCCAACGGGATCCGCCCCAGCAGCGGGACACCAAGCTCGCGGGCCGTGGTCTCTCCCCCTTCCGAGCCGAAAATATCGTACTGGCGATCCGGCAGGTCGGGCGGGATGAAGTAGCTCATGTTTTCCACAATACCCAGGATGGGCACCCCCAACTGCCGAAACATGTTCAAGCCCTTGCGGCTGTCCAGCAGGGCCACTGATTGGGGCGTGGTGACGATCACAGCTCCTGCCAGCGGCACTGCCTGAACCAGGGTCAACTGAGCATCGCCGGTGCCGGGGGGCATATCTACAATCAAGTAGTCCAACTCTCCCCACTGCACCTGATAGAGAAATTGCCGGATCACCCCGTTCAACATCGGCCCCCGCCAGATCACCGGCTGATCCCGCCCCACCAAAAGGCCCATCGACACCATCTTGACGCCGTAATTTTCCAGGGGGAAGATATCCTCGCCGCCGTCCTCCCGTTTTTGCACAACCAGAGACCGATCCTGCAGGCCCAACATCAGCGGCACATTGGGGCCGTAAATGTCGGCATCCAGTAGCCCCACCCGGGCCCCGCTTTGGGCCAGCGCCACCGCCACATTCACCGACACCGAGGTTTTGCCCACGCCCCCCTTGCCGCTGGAAATGGCGATGATGTTGCGCACACCGGGGATGGACTGGCGATCCGGCAGGGAAGGGGAACGGGGGGTTTCCGCCGTTACCGTAACATCAATGGCTTCGATGGGGGTCAACCGGCGGATGGCAGCTTTGCACTCCTCCACAATGAATTCCCGCAAAGGGCAGGCCGGCGTGGTCAGCACCAGGGTAAAGGCCACTCGCCCAGGCTCGACGCGAATATCCCGGATCATGTTCAGTTCCACCAGGCTGCGGCGCAGCTCCGGATCTTGAACAGGGCGCAACGCCTCAAGGATGGCAGCAGCATCAAGGGTGGAGGTGGTCATGGAATCGGAAGGCTCAGCGGGTCAGTCCATATTTCACTCTAATCGGTTTTTCTCGGGTTCTTGCCGGCAGGGAAGGACAGCTCCAAAACGGGCTGCCACGCTAGTCCTGGGCAAGCAGGCTGGCCGAGGCTGATTCTGGTTGGAAGACAACGCTGTTGGCCGACGGGGGAGGGCAATTGTGCAAGCGCTGAGTGGGAGTTGGCTTGTGGTTGGGGCTAACGTTCTGGGCTCAGTTGATCCCTCTGCTGGAAAAGAGGGGATCCCGCCGCCTCTCAATCGGGGACGAGCGCCGGGCCATGCCAACTCTCTTTTCTGACTCGGCCTGGGATCCCTTCTGCCGTTACTTTTCTCGGTCACCCTACCTGCCTTGTGCGGTGAGTCCTCTGGGCCCCTGCCGCTGCCACCACCACGCTGCGCGTCCAAAAGATGCTGCCTGGGCGTTCTGTCCACAACAAGAATAAACTGTGGTCTGTTCTCGTGCCGGTATCTCAGGAAATTCAAGGAATTGGTTGTGAAGCCAGGCAAAAGTATGGAAATCCGTCCTGCCACCGCCTTAGATGTGCCCGTTTTGTTTGACCTCATCTGCGCCTTGGCCGAGTACGAGAAGCTGAGCCACCTGGTAACGGGATCCGCTGATCTGTTGCGCCACTATTTGTTTGGCCCAGAGGCTTTGGCCTCGGCGTTGTTGGCAGAAGTGGAGGGGCAAGCGGTGGGATTTGCCCTCTACTTCCGCAATTTTTCCACGTTCCTGACCCGACCAGGGATTTACCTTGAGGATCTGTTCGTGTTGCCGGAGTTTCGCGGCAGAGGCATTGGCAAAGCGCTCTTGGCGCGGGTGGCTCAGGAGGCGGTGGCCAAAGGATATGGGCGGCTGGAGTGGATGGTTTTGGATTGGAATCAGCCGGCGATAGAGTTCTATCGACGCATGGGTGCCCAGCAACATCCCGAATGGATTCTCAACCGCGTGGTGGGTGCTGATTTGGAGGCTCTGGCTCGGCTGGCCAAGGATCCCTGTCGATCTTGAGCAAGCTCCCCTCTGTTACAGACCCTAGGTCGTGTTGATCTTATGTTAGGATAGAGAGAATAATTTATAGAGGAAAGAGGATGAAGTTGGTTTTTTTAGATGAAAACAAATGGCAGAA
>NZ_JBSSBV010000058.1:0-16062 GCF_054059115.1 Thermostichus sp. MS-CIW-26 | reverse complement strand
GCCTATGCGTGATGACAACGATATTCACATGGCCGACACTGCGTTTTTAAAGGGCGTCGGCTACGGTCGGCGCTATCCTTCCCCGCCCTGAAGGATGGGGCTTGCCGCGCCTTTTGGTCAACCACTGATAGGCTACTTGCCTGAATAAAGCTGGGATCGGCAGCGCAGCCTCAATGCTAGCCTAGTAAGGCTGTGTTTTTGTGCGAAGCCATGCCTGTTCCTAAGAAGAAAACTTCTAAAGCCCGCAGTCGCAGGCGCTACGCCGTCTGGCTGGGCAAAGCTAAGCTCCAGGCCCAGCGAGCCATGACCATTGGGCGCGCCATTCTCAGCGGTCGCAACACCGGTTTCTACTATCCCAAAGCTAAGTCTGAAGAGGATGAGGAAGAATAGAGGCTTGCTGCAGGGATCCCGGTGTCTGCGCGAGTGATTACACTGGACTAGAGCTGTGCTCCCCTGAAAGCGGTTTTGCTGCCCCTGTAGTCTTGCTCCTCCATAGGTTGCATGCGCTCCTTGACTTCCCTCACCTACTACCAACGGCTGGGTCTGTCTCCAGGGGCATCTCCTGAGGCCATCCGGCGGGCCTACCGGCAATTGAGCAAGCGCTACCATCCCGATACTTCTCCCCTGGCTCCGGAAGTGGCCATTCGCTGCTTCCAAGAGTTGCAGGAGGCCTACCTTGTCCTCAGCAACCCGGCGAAACGGGCCATCTACGATGCCAGCTTACGGGCGGTGACCGCCAACACGGGATCTCTGGGCATGCCGGGATCCCTTGGTGCCGATTCTCTAGAGCTGCGTATGGAAACCCGCCCACTTTCGGCTGGCGAGCTGTGTGCCCTGCTGCTGATGGGATCCACCCTAGTCGTGTGTTTGCTACTGGCAGGTGTCCTCGCTTGGCTGCGAGAGAGTGGGGCAAGCTGATTCTGCGAGCATTTCCTGCCCTCTTCGGTAGGACATTGGGATCGAGTTTTCGGATTCTGGATCAGGAGTGCTTGAATGAACATAGCCCGTTGACTCTAGGGTTTGATTGCTTTTCTTGAATCTCGCCATGCCTTTGCCTCCTGCAACCACGCCCCTGTACAATCACCCGCTCCACACCATCGAACGCTGGCTGGAGGATCAGGGCTGCACCCGCGATCCGCAGGATGTGGAGCAGTGGTTTTGCGAACGGCCTGGCTGGAAAGCCATTTTGCGCCTGGAAGAAACCAGCATTTGGGTGCGATACACCTACCCAGACGGCAACACGAAAACTTTATCTTTTCCCTATTCCCTCAGCCGGCAAGACGTAGAACAGGCCATTTTTGAGAGTTAGCCGAGCCATGCGCGTTCTCCAGTTGCCTGCCCTGCGCGATAACTACATCTACCTGCTCCACAATCCCGACACTGCAACAGCAGCCGTGGTGGATCCGGCAGTGGCTGAGCCCGTGTTGGAAAAGCTGGCCGAGCTGGGGGCGGAGTTGGTGGCCATTTTCAACACCCACCACCACCACGACCACGTGGGGGGCAACCGACAGCTTTTGGAGCGCTATCCCCGTGCCAGAGTCTATGGCAGCCAGGTGGATCGGGGGCGGATCCCTGGCCAGACGGTGGAGCTCAAGGCAGGGGAAACAGTGGAGTTTGCGGGTCGGCTAGCAAAGGTGCTGTTTGTGCCCGGCCATACCCGCGGCCATATTGCCTACTACTTTTCCGAGAGTGGGGATCTCTTCTGTGGCGATACCCTGTTTGCCGGGGGATGCGGGCGGCTGTTTGAAGGCACGCCGGAGCAGATGGTGGGATCCCTGGATCAACTGCGGCAGTTGCCGGAAGCCACACGGGTGTGGTGTGCCCACGAATACACCTTGAACAATCTCAGGTTTGCCCTGACAGTGGATGGAGACAACCCCGACCTGCAGGCGCGTTATCAGCAGGTGGCTGCCCTGCGCCAGACGGGATCCCCGACTGTCCCCAGCACCATTGGCGAGGAGCGACGCACCAACCCCTTCTTGCGCTGGGATCAGCCGGCTCTGCAAGCTGCCACCGGGCTCCAGGATCCGGTGCGGGTCTTCGCTCGCCTGCGCGGTATGAAGGATCAGTTCTGAAAATCGGGTTCCGACAAAAGCTCCTGGAGGTGGCCCAAAACCTGAGGGGATGGTGCTCCTCACCACCAGCACAAACGAAACCCCCGAAGAGCTGCACCGTAATCTGGTGCAGGGGCTTTTCATCAGCCCACCTCGGCCTGCCTCCTGGACACTAGAGCCAGCAGGATAGCCGCCCCCAGCCCTTGAGTGACTACCGAAAAGAGCACTAAGCCAGTCAGGGAGAAATCGTAAAGCACCCCCATCAGGGCGCTGCCCACAAACCAAGCCAATCCATAGACACTGGTAAACAGGCCAAAGGCAAAGCCCCTCGTCTCGGGAGCTACCATACCGGCCACCGCCGCCTTCATGATGGATTCTTGGGCCCCCAAACCAATCCCCCAGAGCACCATGCCCAGCACCGTCAGAGCATAGGTACCGGAAAAGGCCAGCGGCGCAAATCCAGCCGATACCGCCACCGCTCCCAGCAAGCTCCACAGCCCCACGCGGTCGAACAGCCAGCCACATCCCAGGGCGGCCAGGGCATCCACCCCCATAGCCAGGGCATACAGCAAAGGGATCCCTGCCCCATCGCTCCCTGACTGTTGTTGCAGATGCAGGGCAATGAGGGGAAAATCCGCAAACCCCATAGCCACACAGGCTGCTGCCAAAAGATACAGCCAGAAAACTCTGGGCAAGCCTTTTGCCGAGGTCATCTCCGGCTCCGGCTCAAAGTCGCGCGGACTGGGATACAGCCATTGCGCTAGCCCCAAAGCCGCCAGCCCCACCGCTGCCGGGATCCCCAAGGCCAAAAACGCGCCCCGGAAGCCATATCCCGCTCCTAGCATGGCTGCCACCAGCAGCGGCCCTGCCACTGCCCCAATTTGATCTAGGGTCTCATGCAGGCCAAACCCCAAGCCCCGTCCCACCTGCAGGGCTGCATGAGAAAGCAACACGTCCCGCGGCGGGGTGCGGATCCCTTTGCCGGTCCGCTCGGCCAAGAGCAGCACGGCGGCCCAAGGCCAACTGCCCACCCAGGCCAAAGCCGGGATCACCGCCGTGTTGATGACATAGCCCAAGGTGGTGAGCTGCCAGTGCCCCCGACTGCGGTGCAAGGGATCCCTGCCCAGCTGGTCGCTCCAATAGCCCACTCCCAAGCGCAAGCCATAGGCCAGCAGCTCCCCCCCGCCGGCCACCAGGCCCACCACCGTGCCGCTGGCCCCCAGGGATCCCAAAAAAGCTCCAGAAATGCTGCGTGCCCCTTCGTAGGTGGCATCGGCGCAGAGGCTGACGATCCCCAGCAAAACAATAAAGCGCAGGGCAGAAGGGGAATCGGGCATAACCAGCTCCTTGGCAATGGGGAATCTATTTTCAGATCTGGACTATTGTTGTTGATGAGGAACATGATGGAATACTTGTAACCTATGGCAAGTAACTAGACCGTCATGCATCAGAGTTTTTACTTCCGGTAGAAAGGCTTTGATTTTTTCCGGCGTGTCGATGAAAGTTACCAAAATGGGCAGATCTGTGGAAAGCTCTAGAAGGTTACTGCTGCGAATATGACTGTTTCGACCAAAGCCAGCAATAGCTCGCACCACAGTACCACCAGCTAGCCCACGCTGACGACCTAGCTCCAGCAGAGCCAGGTAGAGAGGCTTCCCTTGCCAACGGTCTGACTCGCCGATGTAAATATCCAATTTATAAACTTCTGGTTCATCATCTAGCATACTTGTATCCCTTTTGTCTTTGGGCTGTTGCGATTGTCATGGTTACAGATTTTTCCGCTTCACATAAGGTCTACAGTGAAGTGGGATCCTTGTCAGGCAAGAGATTGGCTGGCATTGGCTGTAGTGAGTAACGCTGGAAAAACTGTATATTGCTTTGGTGAAGAGTGCTCCTTAAGATAAGAAATTCCAGGGGGTTGACTAGTGGGGATCCCGGTGCTTTTAAGAAAAAAGTTATTGCCCAAAATGACCAGTTGCTGCACCTGGCTTTTGGATGGATAGATTGCTGATTGATAGGGGTTACGTTAAACGTTATCGCCACAATCGTGCCAACAGGATCCCAATCTCCATAGCCAAGGCTCCAAATAGGCAAGAACCGAGCCAATAGACAAGCCCAGCAGCAAAGCGATGTTGCTGCCAGAGGCTAAAGGTATCCAGTTCATAGGTAGAAAAGGTGGTGTAGGAACCCAGGAATCCCACCCCGAACAGCAGGCGAATTTCCGGTGAGATCTCAGGGCGTTCCATAGCCACGGTCATGAACCAACCCATGACCACACAACCCGATAAGTTGATGATCAGGGTTCCGTAGGGAAAGCTAGGGCCAAATCGCTCCGCAAACCAGAGGGATAGATAGTAGCGACTCAGGGATCCGCCAATAGCCCCCAACGCAACCGCAAAGGGAACTCTCAAACTGGGAGAGACCAAGCCATGGTTTAGGTAAGCCCACACCGATTGCAAGCGCATCTATTCTCCTTGAACTGTGTTCCCAGAACTTCCTACGGAAAAGGTGGGATCCTTAGCTTTTTCTGCCCTCAGAGATAGGGATCCTGCTTCTCTTGAAGTCCTCTTCCTCTACCAAAATTACCGGAATCGGGCTGGTTTCCAACACCGCTTGGGAAGTGGATCCCACCAAAACCTGCTCCCAGCCGCGGTGCCCCCGCTTGCCCATGACGATGTCGGTTACCTGCCGCTCCTGAGCTAGGGTTACGATGGTCTCTGCCAAGGGCCCCGAGGCCAGGCAAAACTGGTGGCGAATATCCGCCAAAAGACGCTGGGTGAGTTGCCGCAACAGTTCTACCCCTTTCCCCTGCGGCTTATCGGTAACATGCAACACAATCACTTCCCCATCCACCCGCCGCGCCAAATCGGCCACCTTGCGCAGCACGGCTTCGGCCAAAGGGGAGGTGTCCACCGCTGCCAAAAAGCTCACCTTGCCCTGGCTGCCTACCTTGGTGGGATCCACCTCTCCTTTTTCCAAAAGCCGGGGAGCACACACCTGGGTCAGCCAAGCACCCAGGGGGGCCGTGACCAAAATCGACAGAGCCGCCAAAGCCAAAATGATCTCCCCACCGGGGATCCCTTGGGCCAAAGGGATCCCACCAATAGCCGCCTGCACCGTCGCCTTGGCCATGTTGCCCGGTAGCAAAAACAGCCGCTCCCGCCCGTTCCAATTGCTTCCCAGAGTGGAAAGCCACCAACCCAGGCCCCGCCCCAGCAGCAGACTCAAGGTCAAGAGCAGCAAGCCCGGCCAGAACACGGATCCCAGCACCCCCAGATCCAGCGACGCTCCCAACAGCACAAACAACACGATCTCCGCCACCGTCCAGAGGGCATCGAACCCACCCCGCAGCCGCCGCGCCAAAGGGGCATCCAGCTCAATCAGAAAAAACCCCATGGCCATCACCGCCAGATAGCCGGAAAAATAGGACCACACCTGCGGCGCCAGCACCAAGCCCAAGGCCATGCAGGCAGCCAGCAGCACTTCCTGCACGCTGTTGCGAGTCCAGTTTTGTTGGGTTAGTAGCGACACCAGAACCCGCGCCCCCAGGTAGCCTACAGCCACGCCCAGCAGGATCTCCATCACCACCTGGAACGGCAGCCACTGCAGCGGCGATAGCTCCAGCCCCAGCAGGCGAACGCTCTCTGCAGAGCCCTGGCCCAAAAAGCTGAGCAACAGGCTAAACCCTAAGAGCAGCAGCACATCGGAAAGGGCGCTGCCGGTCAAAATAGCATCCGGGATCCCTTTGGCCACCCCCCAGCCCAGGCTTTTGAGGCGCAACATCCCCGGCACGATCACGGCTGGCGACTCCGCCCCAATCACGCAGCCCAACAGCAAACCGGTAGGCCAGTCCAACCCCAGGATCCAGGTGCTCAACAGGGCCACCGCCACCGCCTCGCAGGCTGCCGGCAAAAACCCCAGCCGCAGCGCCACGGATCCCTGCTGGGCCAGCTTCTCCCGATCCAGCCCCAGGCCCGCCTTCATCAAAATGATCATCACCGCCACCACCCGCAGATCCCCCGCCGCTGCCAGCACCTCCGGGGATAGGACATCTCCCAGCAAGATCCCCACGAGGATCATCCCCAGCAGGGGGGGCATCCCCAGCCGACCCACGATTTGGCCGACAAAAAAGCCCATCACCAAGATCCACAGCCAACTGCCCAGCATCACCAGATCCTCATCTCCTTGTCGTCAGGGTGTTGAAGGGCAGCCCAGGGAGAAAAAGCCATCCGCGTCAGGAGTGGGAGCACCATCGCGTCCGCAGGGTGGGGCCTCAAACAAAGCCAAAGACCCCTACCCCCTGGACTTGCCCAGAAGTGTAGGAGTCATCAGCCTCAGCTTTTGAGGTTAGAACCCTCTTCCTCTATAGAAAAATTCCAAGTGAGGCGGTTGCGGCGAACTCCATCGCCGGTTGCCGGAGCACTACTCGAAAGCTGACCGGCAACTTACTTGGCACCTAAGATATCACGCTTTGTCTTCCACTGCAATTAAGCGATAGGGGTGATCGGGACACCCAATAGAGCGATAGAAATCGCTGCACACATTGTGGGTGAGGCGGTCACTCATACCCCGGGTTACCTGCTGCACCACTTGATGGGCCACCCGATAAACCAACTTGCGGGGCAGAACCTGCAAAAACCTGGGCAAAGCCAGCCAGATCTCCAGATGAAGAGCCCAGTGAACACGGGTGGTGGGCAGGTCTTTCAGGGATCCCTGTAGCTCCTCCAGCTGGAAATCGGCTTGGCAGCTGACCCGGTAAGGCATTCCTTCATCGCCGGGCAACTCAATCGAGGTCAGACAAAACCGGTAATCTTTATCCGGCCAGATCTTGACCCCAAAACTGGGCTCCAGCTCAAACCCCAGCCCGCCCATGCGGAAAAACTGCAACCTGTAAGTCTCGGCAGACAAAGCTTCCACCTGCAATGGCCTGAAGCACCGCTGGATCCACTGGGCATGGCCTCTCAGGTAACGGGCCAAGGTCTCCCGATCGGTTTCGAGATCCACTTGGCCACAGCGCGCGGCTTGTAAATCCAGGTGGGCTTTGTCCAGGGAGGGATCCCAAGAGGACGGAGAGGGATCTGCGGGAGCACCGCCTTCGGGGGACATGGCCCTTTCACTTGGCGGAACGGCGGGCTTGGAGCTGGCGATAGACATCCCTAACATCTACCTGATAGTGAGCAAGGGCCACGAGGCAGTGGTACCAGAGGTCGGCCATCTCACGGGCCAAAGCCACGCGGTCTTGATCCTTAGCCGCCATCACCACCTCAGCCGTCTCCTCGCCAAGTTTCTTCAAAATGGCATTTTCCCCCTTGGCTAGCAAGCTGCTGGTGTAGGAATCGGGACGGGGATCCGCCTGGCGGGCCTTGACCACGGCAAACACCTGCGACAGGGTATCGGCTGCTGGAAGGGGATCCCCTTGCAAAGGGCGAAAGAAACAGCTCCGCGCTCCTGTGTGGCACGCTGCATCCCCCACCTGCTCCACCAGGATGACCAGGGCGTCGCCGTCGCAGTCGTAGCGGATTTGTTTGACCCACTGCACATGGCCAGAAGTTTCCCCCTTGGGCCACAACGCCTGCCGCGAGCGGCTCCAAAACCAGGTGCGGCCTGTTTCCAGGGTTTTTTGCAGCGATTCCCGGTTCATCCAGGCCATCATCAGCACTGTTCCGTCCAGGTAGTCCTGCACGATGGCCGGGATCAGGCCCTGTTCATTGTAGGTGAGGCTGCCTAACCAAGCCATCTCCTCCGGTGAAAGGGCTCTGGGGGACTGCCAAGAGAGGCCCGAGATCACAGCAGCAGCCATAAGGGTTTGGCAGAGAACCAATCGAGATTATTAGCAGGATAGCAGAGCAAGCTCTCCCAGGAGTACCTCCAAGAGCGCCCTCCAGGCCAAAGCCAGTTTCGAGAAGCCATTGAGAAGTCCTGCTGCCCAGGCCAGCAAAGCTTAACTTGGTTTTAACTTCAGTATCAGGCCAATCTGCTAAGTTTGTTACCGGTTTTCCCGCCGTGAGGTAGCTTATGCGCATCCAAGTCGAGAACCTTTGGGTTGCCTTCAAAAACAAGGTTGCCCTAAGGGAGGTTTACCTTGACCTATTTGGCGATGGAGCGCAGGTTGTGGCCTTGATCGGACCTTCGGGAGCAGGAAAGTCGACCTTTCTTAGGCTTTTGAAAGGGATGGTCAAGCTCAGCGGCGGAAAAGTTTGGGTTGATTCTCTTCCTCTCCATGAAGGCCAAAGGGATGCCCTGCAACAGCTGCGCAGGCGCACGGCCATGGTCTACCAGACCTTTCAACTCATCGGGCGCCTGACGGTTCTGGAAAACGTTCTTGTTGGGCGTCTGCCTCACCTGAGTCCCATTCGGGGTCTTTTCAAGCACTTTTCTGTTCAGGATTTGGCCAAGGCGGAAAAGCTGCTGGAAGAGGTAGGGTTGCTAGAGCATGCCTGGCAAAGGGCCGACGCTCTCTCAGGGGGGCAGCAGCAGCGAGTGGGTATTGCTCGCGCCTTGATCCAGGAGCCAGCCCTGATTCTGGCCGACGAGCCCATTTCGGCTTTGGATCCTAAAAATGCAAAGGTAATTATGGAGCTGCTGCTGGGAGCGGTGCGCCGCCAGGGGATTCCGTTGCTGGTTACCCTGCACCACCTAGAAATGGTGCGCCATTACGCCGATCGAGTCGTTGCTTTCAAGGAGGGCCAGGTTTTCTTCAATGGGCCGCTTTCCGATTTTACCTCTGAAAAGGAAAAGGAGCTCTACTTTGGGGAGAAGGAAACCCACGAGGCAAGCGAATGGTTTTCCTCAACCTTGATGGTCTAACAAGATCCACCTTCAACCGCAAGTTAACTGCAAAGGAGAAAACCTTATGCGGAGAAGAAAAATTCTGTTCCTTGCTGCCTTCCTCATGGGAATTTCCAGCTGGGTTCCAGGGCTGGCTCAGAAGCAAAACTGGCCCAAGGAGCTGGTGATTGCTGAAGTACCGGTGGAGAGTGCTGCCGATTACGAAGCTCGCTATGCTCCCTTTTTGGATTATCTCAAACAAAAACTGGGGATCCCCGTCCGCCTGTTTGTGGCCGGTGACTACACGGCGGTGATGGTCTCCCAGGCACAAGGCCAAACTCACTTAGCTTTCTACGGCCCTGGCTCCTACGTAGATGCCATTGAAAAGGCCAACGCTCCCATTGAAGCGTTCGTGAAAGAGGACTCGCTGCGCTCGGGTACCGTTTATCACTCCTTGATACTTTCCAAGAAAGGCAGTGGCATCAAAACTCTAGAAGACGCCAAGGGCAAAGATTTTGCTTTCGTCGACCCAGAGAGCACCTCTGGCTTCAAGGTGCCCATGGCCCACTTCTGTCTTGAGGCCAAAATCAAGCCCAAGGAGTATTTCAAGCGGGTGGTTTTTGCTGGCAACCACGAGTCGGTCATCTTGGGGATAGCTCAGGGAACCATTCCCGTTGGTGTAACCTGGGATACCGGGATCAGCCTTGCCACCAACAAGGGGCAGATCAAAGGCATAGAGGACTTTGAGGTCATCTGGAGATCGGATCCCATTCCTTCCTCTCCCTGGGCCTACCGTAAAGATCTGCCAGAGGATCTCAAGGAGGCCTTGCGCACAGTCTATCTGGAGTACGAAAACACGCCGGAGGGTCAGAAATGGCTGGAGGCTCGTGGGCTGAAGGGCTTTGAGCCGGCTAGCGACGCAGATTACGATCCCTTCCGCAAGGTCAACGATGCTCTTAAGAAACCTGAGTGCCAACTCTAGGAGACTTCCCCCCCTGCCAGCAGAGCTTAAGCGCAGGGAGCTGAGCACGGTTGTGCTGTATGGGGGGGTTTTTCTCGCTCTCTTGCTGACGGCGGAGCCTGCCGGGATCTCGCCAGGAAAGTTGTTAGCTGGCTTGGGGAGGAGTGCGGCCTTCTTGGCTCGCTTCTTTCCTCCCAGCTTTTACTTCTTGCCCAACTTCCTTTACTCCCTGTTGCAAACCCTGATGATGGCCCTCTGGGGCACCTTCCTGGCCACTTTTCTCACGGTTCCCTTGGCCTTCCTGGGATCCAGAAATGTCATGCGTTCCCCTGCGGTTTACCTGCTTGTGCGCGGGCTCATGGATGTCCTCAGGGGGCTCAATGAACTGGTCTTGGCATTGGTTTTTGTGGCCGCAATTGGCCTAGGACCCTTGCCAGGGATCCTAGCTTTGACCCTGCACACGGCGGGTGTGGCAGGCAAGCTCCTCTCAGAGGCCATCGAGACAGTAGATATGAAGCAGGTGGAGGCGGTAGAGGCTACAGGTTCCCACCCTCTCCTGGTTATTGCCTATGGCTTCTGGCCACAAGTGGCTCCTGCCTTTTACTCCAGCACTCTCTACCTTTTTGAGGTTAACGTGCGCTCGGCAACGGTCTTGGGCTTGGTGGGGGCAGGGGGCATTGGGTTTGATTTGATGCAGACCATACGAGCCTTTCGCTTTCAAGATGCGGCCACGGTCGTTCTCCTGATTCTGCTGGCTGTGTTTACAATTGACAAAGTTTCGGCGCGGATCCGCCAGACCTTGATTTAGGAGGCTGGGATGCAGCCCCTTGAGATGCTAGAGCTGTTGCAGGAGGCCCCCGAGAAGGAGGTGCTGGCTTTGGCGCGGGAGGTCAGGCCTGCTCTGGGATCCAGCCAAAAGCTCAGGGAAGGGGCAGGGCTGCTGGCGCTCCCCTTTGAGGACTCCCGCACGGGGACGCCCTTCTACGTGGGAGAAGTGCTGGTCTACGAGGTCTGGCTGCGCTTTCCAAAAAAGGGAGTAGAAGGATACGGGATGGTGCTGGGGGAAAAGCCGCGTCTGGCGCGCGCCCTGGCCTACCTAGACGCCGCTCTGCAGGCGGGAATTGCTGTGGAGAAGATCCAGGCTTTGGCGCTAGCGGCCCAGAAGGATCTTCAAGAAGAAGACGAGCGCCTCTGGCGCAAGGTAGCTGCAACTCGCCTGGAGGTGGAGACTCTGTGAGCCTGGGGATGTCCAAAGCCTACGGCCCCACACCGGGACTGGCAGAAAAGCAAAGCCAGCAGGTCTTCCGGGCGTTGGTTAGGGCGTTGAGCTACCCTGGCCGTCTGGAGAGCTTTCCCGCTCGCTCCCTTCGCCAAGCCTTTCGCCTCATTGGGCTGACGCTGGTGGACGGCAATGTAGGGGTTTGGGCGCCAAGCTGGCTGCTGTTGGATTTGCGTGGGCAGGATCCCCGGCCTGTGGCTTTGGAGGCTGCTGACTTTGTCTTTGCCGAGCAGCTGGAGAGTTTGCCCGCTGGCCCAGACAGCCTTTTGGCTCTCAAAAGAGGCGCCCACCTTGAGCCTGAAGCGGGAGCGACCCTTATCCTGGGGGCCCCCTTGGGCGGGGGATCCCCTGTGTTGCTCAGAGGGCCCGGCATAGCTGGGGAGATCCAGTTGGCTGTAGGCTTGCCCTCTCTGTTTTGGCAGCTGCGCTCCCAGATCCTGGCCTACCCGCTGGGAGTGGACATCCTGTTAACTGACGGCCCCCAAGTGGTAGGCTTACCCCGAAGCGTGGAGGTGGGTGGATGGGCTATGTCGTAGCGCGGGGCAGCCAAGAGGCCATTCTCAATGCCGAGGCCCTTTTTCGCGAGCTGTTGTCAGCGGCAGAAGCCAAAAGCAGGCGAGGCCGGACAAAGCAGCTGGCTGGGCTGCCCTATCTCCTGGATCATGTGATGGCAGAGGCGGGGCTGTAGGCTCCGGAGCTGGCGGCCACTGCCCTTGTGCAGACAGGGGGGGACCTCTACGAGGCCCTGCTGCTTCTGAGAGCACACCGGACTACTCTCCCTCGCCTAGGGAAAGCCCAGCTGCAGAAAAAGGAAGATCTCCTGCTGGTGCGTCGGCTTTCCTCGGCTTTCAAGAGCATTCCCGGCGGCCAGGTCTTGGGGCCCACCCTAGACTACAGCCTGCGTCTTTTGGGCTTTTCTGAAAGCCCCCCGCTAGAGCCGGCGGCCGTGGCTGCTGCCCAGCACTATCCTTCTGTGCGCAGCTGGCTGAGGGAGCAAGGTCTGCTGGAAGAAGATCCCACGGCAGAGCAGCAAGCCAGTAGCCCTGCTCCAGGGGAAGAGATTCCCGACTTGACGCGGCAGCCACTGCTGTTTCCAGCGCCGCGGGCCCACCGCCTGCAAGCTTTGGCCAGGGGAGATACGGGGGGACTTCTGGCTCTGGCCTACAGCGCCATGCGCGCCTACAACGTCCACACCCACCCAACGGTTGCCGAGTTGGGCGTGGGCTATCTCGAGGTACGCGCCTTTCATCCTGTGCGGGGGGGAAGCTTTCGCCTGGGGCGGATCCGCCTGGTCTTTACTGAGGTGGTGGGACACGGAGAAAAAGGATACCGCTTGGGCTTTGCCGCTAGCCTGGGTTGGAACGAGGGGCGGGCCATCGCTGGCGCCATGCTGGATTTGGAAATGGATCGCCCCAGCCATCCGGCTCGCAGCGAGGAGTTTGTCCTGGTGCATACGGATCCCGTGGAGGCCTCCGGCTTTGCCCTCCACTACAAGCTACCCCACTACGTAACCTTTCTCAGCAACTGGATGAGCCACTTCCAAAAGGAGGCCTCCCTTGAAACCCAAGCATAGCTATGCCTACCTGGATCCGGAGGCCAAGCGAGAAATTCGGCGCAAGGTTCTCAAGGCCCTGGCCATACCGGGCCATCAAGTTCCCTTTGCTAGCCGGGAAATGCCGCTGGCTCGCGGCTGGGGCACAGGGGGATTGCAGCTTACGCTCAGCCTGGTGGGGCCGCAGGACGTGGTGAAGGTCATTGATCAGGGGGCCGATGACTCTGTCAATGCCGCCAACTTGCGCCGCTTCATTGCCCAGGTCAGCGGCGCTCGAACAACCACCGACACGCTGGAGGCCACCCTCATCCAAAGCCGCCACCGCATCCCCGAGGAGCGGCTCCAAGAAGGTCAAATCCTAATCCTGCAAGTTCCCATCCCTGAGCCTCTGCGCTATGTGGAGCCCTCTGACGCCAGGGCGCGGGAGCTACATGCCCTGGGCGACTATAGCCTGCTGTGGGTGGATCTTTTTGAGGAGCACCTACGCCACGGCCAGAGCCGCAAGGGAGCGGCCTACCCAGTTCTGGTCCATGGGCGCTATGGGATGGATCCCAGCCCTCTGCCCCGCTGGGATCTGCCCAAGCTGCATCTGGCAGCCCATATCACCCTCTTTGGGGCCGGGCGGGAGAAGCGGCTCTATGCCGTCCCTCCCTACACCCGGGTGGAGCCCTTGGCCTTTGTGGATCGGCCCTTCCAGCCGGAGCCCATTTTGGGATCCTGCCGTCGCAGCGGTTGCCGCCACGTCTTCCTCAACGCCATTCCCCAAGAAGATGGCAGCTTGGCCTATGAAATCTCCGACCAGGGCTATATGGAAAAGCTGCTGGCCGGGAAAACGAGCGGTCCTCTATTTGTGGAGAAAGAGCATGGCTGAGGAGACCCCCCTTCTGGAGCTGGTCAAGGTTTGCAAAGCCTACGGGGATCGCTGGGCGCTTAAGAACGTCAGCCTCAAGCTCTATCCCCAAGAGGTGCTGGGGGTGGTGGGAGCTTCCGGCAGTGGCAAGACTACTCTTCTGAAGATCCTTTACCTTCAGGAGACAGCCCAGGGGGAGTATCGGCTAAACGTGCCGGGTTGGGAGGGACGTAACCTGCTGTTGCTCTCTCGCTACGAGCAGCCTGCGGCGCGGCACTACCTGGCCATGGTCTATCAGGATGCCGCCCAGGCCCTGCGCATGGGCTTTGCGGCCCTGACTAATGTTGCGGAGCCCCTTGTCCTTAGAGAAGAACGGCGGTTTGGAGTGCTGGAAGCGGAGGCGCAGGAGGCTTTGGAGCGAGCCGATTTTCCTTTAGAGCGAGCCGGGGATCCCCCAGCTTCTCTTTCGGGAGGAGAGCGCCAGCGGGTACAGATTGCCAAAGCTTTAGTCCAAAAGCCTCTGGCTGTTCTTTTGGACGAGCCCACCACCGGTTTGGATTTGCTGGTGCAGGCCACCTTTCTGGATACTCTGCGCCGCCTCAAGCGGCAGTTGGGGATGAGCCTCATCCTAGTAAGCCACGATCTCTCGGTCGTGAGGGCTGTGGCGGATCGAATTGTGGTGTTGTACCAGGGGGAGGTAGTGGAGGAGGGATTGGCCGACCAAGTGCTGGAGGATCCTCGCCACCCCTTCACCCAGGATCTGGTTGCCGCAAGACTTTAGGAAGGGCAAGGTGTTGCAGGTCGTTAACTTAGAAAAGCGGTTCTTTCTTCACCGACTGGGGCGAGAGGTTCTGGCCTTCCAGCAGGTGAGCTTTTCCCTGCAAGCCGGAGAGTTTTTGCTGCTGGAGGGCCCCAACGGCTCTGGCAAGTCTTCTCTACTGCGAACCCTCTACCGCAGCTATTGGCCTACGGCAGGACAAGCCCTCCTGCAGACCCCTCTGGGAACGGTGGATCTGGCCCGCTTAGGGGATCGCGAGGTGTTAGCAATCCGCCGCGAGCGCATCGGCTACGTCAGCCAGTTTCTGGATCCCAGGCCCCGCACCACGGCCTTGGAGCTGGTTGCGGAGCCCTTGCTGTGGCAGGGAGTAGCGGAAAACCAAGCGCGACATCGAGCAGCAGAGCTGCTCCTGGAGCTGGGTCTGAAGCCAGAGTTGCTGGAGACTTTTCCAACCAGCTTCTCGGGGGGCGAGAAACAGAAAGTCAACTTGGCTCGCTCTCTCATCCACCCCTATCCGCTGCTGCTTCTGGACGAGCCCACCGCCAGCTTGGATACTGCAGCCAAGTTGGCCTTGCGAGAACGCCTACGAGCCTTGAAGCAGCAGGGAACAGCTATCATTGGCGTTTTTCACTCCTTAGACGATGTGTCGGGTTTGGTTGACAAAACCTATTCCCTGGAGGTGAGGGCAAATGTGGCTAGCAGGGCCTAAGCTAGTTCTCCCCGATGGTGTCCTCCCGGTGGGATCCCTGCGGCTGGAGGGGGAGCGGATTGCCGAGATTCGGCAGGGGCAAGTGGGGGAAGGGATCCCTTTGCGAGGACTTACCCTGGTGCCCGGCGTAGTCGACCTCCATACCGATAGCCTGGAGCCCGAGCTGGAGCCGCGCCCAGGGGTACAGCTGGCGGTGGACATGGCCTTGGGGATTTGGGAAAACCGAGCTTTGGCGGCGGGGATTACCACTGCCTTTGTAACTCTGTCCTTTTGGGAAGGCCTGCCTGGCTGGCGCAGCACAGAAACGGCCTTGGCTATGGCAGAGCAGTTGGTGGCGCTGCGTTCCCAGCTGGCTCTGGACTTGAGGATCCACGCTCGCTATGAGCTCTCGCGCCCCTTGGGAGCAGCAGCTGTTCGCCAAGCTCTCAGCCAAGGCTGGGTGGATCTCCTTTCCTTCATGGACCACACCCCCGGCCAAGGCCAATTCCGGACGCCGGAGGACTACATCCGCTACATGGCTCGCCAGCTGGCCCGGCCTTCCGAGGAGGTTGCCGCTAGTTTGGCGGCCAAGGCGGGGGAGGAGACCTTGCAGAGCTTTGCCCAATTGGCTCAGCAAGCGCAAGCTTTGGGGGTACCTTTGGCTTCCCACGACGACGACTGCCCCGCCAAGGTTCAGTTAATGGCCAAGATGGGCCTGAAAATTAGCGAGTTTCCGGTTACCCTAGCAGCAGCTTTGGAAGCGCGGAAACTGGGCCTGCTGGTGGTCATGGGGGCTCCCAATGCCCTGAGGGGATCCTCCCATGTCGGCAATCTCTCCGCTTCGGAGGCTCTACAAGTAGGAGCCCTAGGCGCCTTGGCCACTGACTACTCCCCCGCTTCAGCCTTGAGGGCTGCCTTTGCCTTGGCGGAGAAGCAGCTGCTGGATCTGCCCCAAGCCATAGCTTTGGTCACTCACAACCCTGCCCAGGCGGTTGGTCTGCAGGATCGGGGAGCCCTTCGCCCAGGCCTAAGAGCCGATCTAGGTCGTGTTGATCTTATGTTAGGATAGAGAGAATAATTTATAGAGGAAAGAGGATGAAGTTGGTTTTTTTAGATGAAAACAAATGGCAGA
>NZ_JBSSBV010000057.1:0-16530 GCF_054059115.1 Thermostichus sp. MS-CIW-26 | reverse complement strand
GGATGGACTCCTGCACCCAGGAACCCCTGTCCACCGGCCAAGAGCAAGATGCTATCCACTCGTTGATTTCCGGCAAAGTGTAGTTGTATACGTCCCGGCCAATCTCCAGCCACGCCAACAGCAAGGCCTCCGTCCCGCTGACGCGAGCGGCTTGTTGGCAGGCATCTGGATCAATCCGGTGCTTGTAGGTTACACCAGCATAAGTAGGTTTTGCTACAGATTTCGCTCAGAGGTATGGCGGGGATCCCTGTATCCCGGTGCTTACCCTGCGGGTAGAGTGCAGGACTGATTGCCCCTGCACCTCCGTTAGTTAGCAGATGCGGGATCCTCACCAGTGCGCCGTTGGCCACAGTCTACGGCCCGCTTTGCGAATAGCCGTTTGGGCCATCCCAATCCCAAAGGATCCCATCTCTGCACCCCAAAGTTGCCAAAGTTGAATGAAGCTTATGATTCAAGCCGAGCCAAAAAGATTCGGCACAATGGGGAGAGCCATTTCACCAAGCTGTTGAGGACATCGCTATGGCCTACAAACTCTGGATCGACGGCCAATGGGTCGATAGCCAAGGGGGGGGGTTGATGACCATCGAGAACCCGGCCACCGGCGAGAAACTGGCAGAGGTGGTGGATGCTAGCCCTGCCGATGTGGATCGGGCGGTGCAAGCTGCCCAGACCGCTTTCTACGATGGCCGTTGGTCGAAACTCACCCCCGGCGAGCGATCCCTGGCCCTCTGGAAATTGGCAGATCTGATCGAGGCTCGTGCCCCAGAACTGGCTCGTGTGGAATCGGAAAACACCGGCAAGCCCTACGAGTTCCTCAGCTTGGGGGGAGATCTGCCATTTGCGGTGGATAATCTGCGTTTCTTCGCCGCCGCCGCCCGCGACATCCATGGCTTTAGTGCTGGGGAATACGCCAAGGGCTACACCTCCCTCTTTCGCAAAGAGCCAGTGGGGGTGTGCGCGCAAATTACCCCTTGGAACTATCCGCTGATGATGGCTGTCTGGAAAATCGGCCC
This sequence comes from Thermostichus sp. MS-CIW-26, assembly GCF_054059115.1. Taxonomy (NCBI): domain Bacteria; kingdom Bacillati; phylum Cyanobacteriota; class Cyanophyceae; order Thermostichales; family Thermostichaceae; genus Thermostichus; species Thermostichus sp. MS-CIW-26. The sequence goes on along the minus strand of NZ_JBSSBV010000057.1, from coordinate 15,517 downwards.
CGCCCTGGCCGCCGGCTGTACGGTGGTGCTCAAGCCCGCTCCTGCCACCCCCCTGACCACCCTAATGCTGGGGGAACTGATCGCCGAGGCTGGGATCCCGCCCGGGGTAGTCAATATCGTTACCGGAGGCAATGCCACCGGCCAAGCCCTGGTGGAGCACCCCCAGGTGCGCATGGTCAGCCTTACCGGCTCTACCGCCACCGGCAAGCAGGTGATGCGGACAGCGGCAGATACCCTGAAGCGGGTGCACTTGGAACTGGGGGGCAAAGCGCCGTTTATCGTCTTCGAGGATGCGGACGTAGAGACCGTTGCTGCCAAGGCCACATTTGCTGCCACCGTCAATACCGGCCAAGACTGTACGGCAGCCACCCGCGTCTATGTGCACGAGAGCAAGCTGGCGCAGGCGCAAGAGGCCATTGTAGAAGCCATGCGCAAAGTAACGGTGGGATCCCCTTTCGAGGCGGGAGTGGAGATGGGGCCTTTGGTCTCAGCAGCCCAGCGGGAGCGGGTGATGGGATTTGTGGAGCGGGCCAAAGCAGAGGGAGCCAAGGTGCTGACCGGCGGTCGGATCCCTTCCCAGCTTGCCCAGGGCTACTACTATGAACCCACGGTGATTGCCAATGTCGATCAAAAAGCGGAGATCGTACAGAGTGAGGTTTTTGGGCCGGTTCTCACGCTCGGCTCGTTTCGCGAAGAAGCGGAAGCGCTACGCTTGGGCAATGACGTCCTATACGGGCTGGCGGCTTCTGTGTGGACTCAAGACATCGGACGAGCGATGAGGTTGGCCGCCGATCTGGAGTTCGGCACCGTCTGGATCAACGACCATATTCCCATTGCCTCTGAGGCCCCCCATGGCGGCTTTAAGCAATCGGGATTTGGCAAAGATCTCTCGGCAGAAGCGGTGCGCGACTACCAAATCACCAAACACGTGATGATTGCAACCCGCTGAAGTGATGCCCATTTTGAACAGAAGATGACCACCAAACAGCGGCGGCTCACCAGGGGTATTCCCAGTCGCCGTAGGCCATTGGTGGCCTTGATTCCGACCTACCCCTTCCCCTTGGGAGAGGGCTTGGGGAACTGTCTGGAGCCGGTTTGGAACCTGATACATTCACGCTGAACTCTCCTGAACATGGTTCAGGAAAGAAGCGATCGCCTCCTGCCTATCTTTGAGCAGGAAGGCGGTATCCCGCAAAGCCCTGAGGAATACCCCCCGAGCGCTTTCCCCCTTCACTTCCCGGCAACCGTTGCGGTGGACTCAAGGATCAGGGGGAAACTTGGTCTACTATATCCCTCTCAATGACTTTTGCCAAACCGCCTAAAGCTCAGTAAATTCAGCAAAGTTCAGGGTTTTGGGGGTTAGAGGCATGCTCCCCAGAAAATCTCAGTTGCAAAGGCGGTGCGGAGCACTCAAGCGATAGACTGGGGTGTACAGCTCCCGCTCCGCTGCGAATCTGCTCGATTGAACCGTTGCTCGCCAAGCCTACCCGCCAACCATGGGATCCGCAACTCTATCCGCTCCTTGTACCTTTCCCCTCACCGCTGTAGTGGGGCAACAGGCGGCCAAGCTGGCTCTGCTGCTGGCAGCAGTGGATCCCAGCCTAAGGGGTGTGGTGCTGGTGGGGCCTCGCGGCACCGCCAAGTCGGTTTTGGCCAGAGGGATCCACGCCTTGCTACCGCCCATCGAGGTGATTGCGGGATCCTATTGCAACGACGATCCAGCGCAGCCGGATACCTGGTCCGACTGGGCCAAGGCTCGCTACCCAGCCGGAGAGGTGCCGCCCACCCAAGTGATATCGCCCCCCTTTGTCCAGGTTCCCCTGGGCGTCACCGAAGATCGGCTGCTGGGATCCGTCGATGTGGAGGCCTCCATCAGGCAGGGGGAAACGGTCTTCCAGCCAGGGCTCTTGGCTGCCGCCCACCGGGGCGTGCTCTATGTGGATGACATCAACCTCTTGGACGACGCCATCGTCAACTTGTTGCTGACGGTGGTGGGGGATGGGGTCAACCGCCTGGAACGGGAGGGGCTGAGTCTGCAACACCCCTGCCGGCCTCTCTTGGTGGCCACCTACAACCCCGAAGAGGGATCCCTGCGCCCCCACCTGCTGGATCGCCTGGCACTGGTGGTGCCGGTGGGGCAGGAGCTGAGCCTAGAAGAGCGAGGGGAAATTGTCCAACGGGCAACGCAATTTGTCGATGCTCCCGAGCCCTTCCTGGCCGAGCACCAGGCGGAACTGGAGGAAATCCGCACCCGCATCCTCCTGGCGCGGGAGTGGCTGCCCCAGGTCAAGCCGCAGCGGGAACAGCTCCTCTACCTGGTGCAGGAGGCCATCCGCGGCAACGTCCAAGGGCACCGGGGAGAACAATTTGCCCTGCGAGCCGCCTGTGCCCTGGCAGCTCTGGAAGGACGGGATCGCCTGTTGGCCGAGGATCTGCAGCAGGCTGTGCAACTGGTGCTGCTGCCCCGCGCCCAATACGACCCCGACCAGCCCCCCCCTCCCCCCCCGCCACCATCCCAACAGTCGGATCCCCCGCCGCCGGATCCCGACAAGGATGGGGAAGATAGAGAGGAAACGGATCCCCAGCCGGAAAACCTGAGTCTGCCGGAAGAGTTTTTCTTCGAGCCGGAGCGCATTGCCCTCGACCCGCGCCTGCTGGCCTTCGCCCAGTCCCTCAACCAACAGGGGAAAACGGGATCCCGCAGCCTGGTGTTCAGCGCCGACCGAGGCCGCTACGTCAAGCCCATCCTGCCCCAGGGATCCAACCCCCGCGTTGCCGTCGATGCCACCTTGCGAGCTGCTGCCCCCTATCAGAAAAGCCGCCGCCAGCGGCAACCGGGACGCGCCGTCGTCGTGGAACCGAGCGATATCCGCGCCAAAAAGCTGGTTCGCAAGGCCGGAGCCCTGGTGATCTTTGTGGTGGATGCCTCCGGCTCCATGGCCCTCAACCGCATGCAAGCGGCCAAAGGAGCGGCCCTGCGCCTGCTCACAGAAGCCTACCAGAACCGCGACAAGGTGGCCCTCATCGCCTTTCGTGGAGAAACTGCCGAAGTGCTGCTGCCCCCCACCCGCTCCATCGAGCTGGCCCGCCGCCGTTTGGAATCTCTGCCCTGCGGCGGGGGATCCCCTCTCGCCCATGCCCTCACCCAAGCCGTGCGCATGGGAGTCAATGCCCGTGCTGCCGGCGACGTGGGCCAGGTGATGCTGGTGGCCCTCACCGATGGTCGGGGCAACATCCCCCTCAGCCGCTCCTTGGGACGGAGCGATGGCAAACCCCAGTCGGGAACGGATCCCATCGACCTCAAGCAAGAGCTGCGGGAGATCGCCCTGCGCATCCGCGCCCTGGGGTTGAAGCTGCTTTTGATCGATTCCCAAAGCCGCTTTGTAACCACCGGCTTCAGCGCCGAACTGGCGGAATTGGCGGGCGGACGGTACTTTCATCTGCCCCGTGCCACCGACCAGGGGATCGCAGCCGTGGCCCGCTCGGCTATGCAGGAGGGACGCACCTACCCCTGAGAGAACAGCCTCTCCGTTGGCAAAGGTTGTAACTTTTCTTAATGGTTGGTTATGATCCCTGTAGGCGCTCTTTACCTCTTCCCATGGCTACAGGACTCCTGCCCCAACTTTCCCTGCAGAATCCCATGGCTGTCGATTGGGTTAGCCGAGGGGTAGGCGCAGCCATTCGTGCCCTCTTTAAGCATGCAGAGCGGCTGGAGGCGCGCGTGCGAGTGGAGCCTGTTGCCAAATTGTTGCAGGGTCGTATCGACAGCTTTGAACTGTTGGGCCAGCATCTGCAGATGTACAACGGCCTGAGGCTTTCGGCTCTGGAGCTATTCTGCAATGCGGTGGCCATCGATTTCAGCCAAATTTGGCAGGGGAAGATCAAGCTGCGCCAGCCAGTACAGGCCACAATGCGCGTGGTGCTGAGCGAAGACGATCTGGCGCAATCGTTTAACACACCTTTTGTGCTGAATAGGCTGGCCCTGGTGGGACAGGATGGCAGCCCCCTATCCTTCCATCACGTCCATATCAGCATCACCCCGGCGCGACGACTGCAATTCCAGGCAAACGTACAGCAGGGAGAAGCCAGGGCTTTCCGCGTCGGTTTTTCCGCCCAAGTTGAGGTGCTGGAGCGGCGTCGCATCCGCTTTACAGATCCAGTGTTTGAAAGCGGTACAGAAGAGGAGCTAGCCTTGAGCCAAGCTTTGGTACGCTGCCTGAATGAGCTTCTGGATTTGGATCGGCTCGCCTTGCGAGGCACTGAGCTGCGGGTAGACCGGGTGAACTTGCAGCCCCAGCAGATGATCCTGTACGGCAGTGCCACCCTAGCGCAATTTCCCACACGCCAACCCCAATGGGAAAGTGCTTGACAGCCTTTGGAAGGGCGGCTACGCTCAATAGTGGTGAGGAGTGAAGAGAAGAAGCCTCTGGGGTCGAAACACGGACAGACTCCCAGAGGTTTTTTCATCCCTCAGGAGCTTGAGAGCTCCGCTCTGCCCCTCGATCTTGATCTGTTGAACTTGTAGTCCTTTGACCCAAACTGGGACACTACACCCAAAACGTTGGTCGCGTCGTCGCGTCAGCGTTGCCGAGCAATAATGCATGCGGCCAAAGGCTTTTCTCAATGGCCCAGGCGCCTCACCCTAACCTGAAACGACTATGATTGCTCAACGTTGGTTACGCCTGGGGATCAAGCTGTCTTTCTTTGCCGTGATGTCCACAGCTTTGCCAACCGGAATACGGCGCGGCTTCTCTAAAGAATGGGGTAGCTGGGTATCCTAAAAGCTGGGGTTACGGCATCCTTCTTTATTCATGGGGATGAAGTGGCTCAAGACATAACGGTCATTCTAAGACCTAGGAAAGAACTCTTCAGCCTTGACCGTGAGGGGATGTTTATTCTTTGCCTACGGTTGGTTCACTATTTAATCAGGTCTTGTCAAAGCGAGCACACCGAGTTTGAAACAGCAACCACTCCGCCTACTTGAGTTTTGGCGCCGCCGCTTTCCCCACAGCCTGCGCACCCAGGTGGCATTGGTCATTGCCAGCCTTTCGTTTGTCCCCAACTTGGTTTTCATCCTGTCGGTGCAGTGGATCTGGCCCGACACGCAGTTCAGCGCTGAAGGGATCCTCCTGCTGCTGCTGTGGATCCCGTTGCTGGCGGTGCTGTCGGCGGTGGTGGGCTATGCTCTGTCCTCCATGATTTTGCGCCCCCTCACCCTGCTGGCCCGCGAGTTGGCTCATTTGGAAACCTTGATTAACCAGCCCGCCCGTTGGAATCTGCTGCTCCGCCCCGGGGATCCCCAGGAAGCCCTGATCTTGCGGCAGGCCTTTGCCCAGTTGCTGCGCCAGATCCAGATCGACCAAATGCGGCGAGAAGCCTTTACCGCCACCCTGGTTCACGACCTGAAAACTCCCCTCATCGCCTTTGGGCACCTGCTGAGCGCCTTCAAACAGGATCAACAGCTCGATCCGGAGCAACGTCGCGCTCTGCTAGATCGCATCCTGCAGGAAAACCAACACAATCTCTCGCTGGTGCAGAAAATGGTGGAGGCCCACCGCCTGGAGCGGGGAGAGATCGAGCTGCATCCTCGGCCTTGCGATCTGGGATCCCTGGCCAGAAGGGTGGCCGAGCGCATGGGATCCCTGGCCCAGGAGCGGGGGATCGATCTGCGAGTCGAAGGAGAAGGGTGGGGCAACGCCGATGAGGCAGAGCTGGAACGGGCGCTGGTGAATCTGGTGGACAACGCCTTGCGCTACGCACGCCATGCGGTGGTGTTAATCGTCAGCCCCCACCAGATCCAGGTGCAGGATGATGGCCCCGGCTTGCCGGCTCCCCTAGAAGAGTTGGCCCAACCCTACGTGACCCAGCCCATTCACATTGCCGGCCACCACTACCCAACCGGCTCAGGAGGTCTGGGGCTATATATCGCCAGGCGCATCCTGCAGGCCCACGGGGGGGACTTGCGGTTGGTCGCGACGGGATCCCAAGGGACTGCTCTAGCCCTGGTGTTGCGGTGACATACTCCCGACCCCGACTGCTGGCAGTACGGAGCGGGCTTCTCGCTTCATCGGGGAGCCTACGCAAGAACCCTCCACGAGCAGACACGGAATGTCCTACCGCGTAGTTGCACCAGATTCCGGCAAAAGCCGTTTTGTGCAACTACTCCTATCATACACCATGTGGGGGTATCTGTATCCCGGCACTGACCCTACGGGTACAGTGCGGGGCTTAGCTACCCCCACACCCCCATAAGCTAACCCAATAGATTGGTGCTGAACAAGACTGGTGTAGTCATTTTAAGTGACATACTCCCGCACTCATGTTGATGCAAAGCGCTCCGCGCCGCTAAAGCGAGAGAGTGCGGGCTTCAAGGACTCCGTCCCGCTGACGCGAACAGTGACTCCGGTTAGCGCTCCGCGCCGCTAGCGCGAAAAGGACATTTCCTGGGCTTAAGGACTACGTCCCGCTAACGCGAAAAGGACGGGATGCCCCGCCCCTGTACTTGATGTCTATAGCGGCAGTGTATAAAACCCCGCTACTTTTTATGGCACCAGTAAGGACAAAACATCATGTCCCCGCCTTTCATCCCGACCCTCACCCTGGATAAAGTGAATAGTGGATAGTGGTTAGTGGATAGTGACTATTCACTATTCACTAGCCACTAACTAATAGAGGGCGGGGCTTCCCGGCGGTGTAGCTAGCGGTAACTAACGGGGGTGCAGGGGCAATCAGTCCTGCACTCTACCCGCAGGGTAAGCACCGGGATACAGGGATCCCCGCCATACCTCTGAGCGAAATCTGTTGAGCGAAATCTGTAGTAAAACCTACTTATGCTGGCGGTAACCTACAAGTACCGGATTGATCCAGATGCCTCTTGCTCTTGGCCGGTGGACAGGGGTTCCTGGGTGCAGGAGTCCATCCTGCCTGCCGATGCACCGTTCCCTGTGGATTAGACTTGTTTTGCAAGCTGGCAGTAGCCAGGGAGGCTGGGGAAGGGAAACTGCCTGTTCAGTCGGTCTGTCGGGGGTTGTAGACCCAGATAAGTGGCGTGGGGCAGGAATGCCCGGCCGCGAGGTAAGGACTCCGTCCTGCTGACGGGAAGGGTGGCCCGCGCTCTGTCCACAGGACGAGCGCCGGGAGGATGTCACGGTGCATGAAGGGTGGGATCCTCTGCACAAGCGTTCGTGAGGTTGGGTTCATGTCTTCCGTGCTGTGGCAAGCGATTGGGTATGCCTGTGGGATCTCGCTGGGGCTCCTAGGCTTGGTTGCCCTGGTCAACGTTCTTGTGGGGTGGCTGGATCGGCAGACCTCAGAGACTCCGGAGGAGCCGACCGAGTCGCCAGAACCCTGCAGCACAACGGAGGGATCCCCGTCGGCATGAGTGACAGGGTTCGCGTTCACGTCTGGATACGGGGGCGGGTTCAGGGCGTGGGGTTTCGCGCCCACACCGAAGCCATGGCCCGCAATGCCGGTGTTGGCGGCTGGGTGCGCAACTTGCGGGATGGTCGCGTCGGGGCCGTTTTTGAAGGATCCCCTGCTGCGGTGGAGGCGATGCTGCGCTGGTGCCAACAGGGCAGCCCCGGTTCGGTTGTGGAGGCCATTGAGCAACGTTCCGAGCCGCCGGAAGGTCTACCCACTTTTGAGATTCGCCCTACCGTTTGAGGAAGTTTCGCTGTTCTGAGGATCTGCTTCAAGCTGGGCTGCTCCGGCCTCGTCCTGGGTTCTGGGCTGCCGTCCCCAGAAACTGTCTGTGAGCTGGGATCCCTGCAAGGTCACACTAGAATGGTTACACCGCCAGTTTTTCCTATCCCATGACTGTTGCTGCCCCCGCCAAAGTGCAATACGAAGCTGTGATTGGGCTGGAAGTTCACTGCCAGCTCAGCACTCGCTCCAAGATCTTCTCCAGCAGCGCGACAGCCTTTGGCGCTCCCCCCAACACCCAGATTGACCCCATCTGCATGGGCCTGCCCGGCACCCTGCCGGTACTCAACGAAAAGGTGCTGGAGTACGCGGTCAAAGCGGGTTTGGCCTTGAATTGCACCATTGCCCCCTACAGCAAGTTCGACCGCAAGCAGTACTTTTACCCCGACTTGCCCAAAAACTACCAAATCTCGCAATACGACCTGCCGATTGCTACCCACGGCTGGATTGAGATCCAGCTCAGCGACGGTCGTACCAAGCGCATCGGCATCACCCGTCTGCACATGGAAGAAGATGCGGGCAAGCTGGTCCACGCTGGCAGCGACCGCCTATCGGGATCCAGCTACTCTTTGGTGGATTTCAACCGGGCGGGGGTTCCCCTCATCGAGATCGTCAGCGAGCCGGACATCCGCAGCGGGGAAGAGGCAGCCGAGTATGTGCAAGAGCTGCGCCGCATCCTGCGCTATGCCGGGCTGTGCGATGGCAACCTGCAGGAGGGATCCCTGCGCTGTGATGTGAACATCTCGGTGCGTCCGCTGGGATCCCAGACCTTTGGCACGAAGGTGGAAATTAAAAACATGAACTCCTTCAACGCCATCCAACGGGCCATCGAGTACGAATTCAACCGCCAGGTCAAGGTTGTGGAGGCGGGCGAGCGGATCGTGCAAGAGACCCGCCTTTGGGAAGAAAACAGCCAGCGCACCATCAGCATGCGCAAGAAAGAGGGATCCAGCGACTATCGCTATTTCCCCGAGCCCGATCTGCCGCCCATTCGCGTTACCGAAGCGCAGAAAACCCGCTGGCAGGCAGAGCTGCCGGAATTGCCCGGTGTGAAGCGGCGACGTTATCAGGAGGTGTACGGCCTCTCGGTGTACGATGCCCGCTACCTCAGCGATGAACGCAACACCGCCGAATACTTTGAAGCCGTGATCGCCGCCGGTGCCGACCCGAAAGCAGCCGCCAACTGGATGATGAGCGACATCGCCAGCTACCTCAACACCCACAAGCTGGACTATCCCGACATTGCCCTGAAGCCGGAAACCCTGGCCGAGCTGATTGGCCTCATCGAGCAGGGCACCATCTCCAGCAAAATCGCCAAGGAGATCCTGCCGGAACTGCTGGAAAAAGGGGGATCGGCCCGCGCCCTGGTGGAAGCTAAGGGCATGACCCAAATCTCGGATAGCGCTCTGCTGGGGCAGATGATCGCCGAGGTGCTGGCAGAAAACCCCGAGCAACTGCAGCAGTATCGGGGGGGCAAAACCAAGCTCTTCGGCTACTTTGTCGGGCAATTGATGAAAAAAACCCAGGGACGGGCGGATCCAAAGCTGGCCAACGACCTGCTCAAGCAACACCTCGACGGCTAGCTCCAAGCATCGGTGAGGGAATAGCCCAACTCCTGGATCATGCGCCGCAGCAGGGGCAAACTCAGCCCGATCACATTGCCAGGGCACCCCTCGATCCGCTCCACAAACAGGCTGCCACGACCATCGATGGCAAAACAGCCGGCACAGGCCAAAGGCTCACCGGTGGCCACATAGGCGCGGATCTCCTCGTCGCTGGGCTTGGCAAAAAACACCCGCGTCACCGCATAGTGGGTGAGGCGACGGTTCTGCTTCGTGTCAATTAAGGCATGGCCTGTGTAGAGCTCTCCCACTTCGCCCCGCATTTGCCGCAAGCGCCGTTCCGCCTCTAGGGCATTGGGCGGCTTACCTAGGATCTCGCCATTTAGGTAGAGCACAGAGTCGGCCCCCACGACCAAGACGGGCTCCCGTTGCTGGGCCGCCACCACTTCTGCTTTTGCCGAGGCCAGCTTCTGGACCAGCTCCACCGGATTAGAGCTCTGGATTTGGCTTTCGTCGAAGTAGCTGGGTTGAACGCGATGGGGGATCCCGGCAGCCTTTAACAATTGGCGGCGGGCAGGGGATTGCGAGGCCAGTACGATAGGAGGCAACATCGACTCAACACCTAATTAACACCCAAAGCCTGGACGTTTGCTTAGGGGAAGTTCGCTCTGTGAGCTAGTTTCCATTAGCTTAGTTAGTATGCGCCTGATGGGCGTTGAAAGGAAACTCTCTCGATATCTTCCCAGCTGGATCCCGTTTGTGACCACTCTCCCCACCCAAGCTGATCTCGATCTTGCCCATTCTGGGATCCTCCAGCGCTATTGGGGGGATCAAGACACTCCGGAAAGCCGCTGGGTGAACTTGCTGGTGGCGGTGTTGGTTTTCTGTTCATCCACCTTCTTTGTGGTGGAAACCTATCCCATTCCCCCTGAGGTGCGTCTTGGGCTGGAGCGGGTGGATCGCCTCATTCTCGGCCTGTTTGTGGTGGAATATCTGCTCCGACTGGCAGCGGCCCCGCAGAAGTTGCGCTATGTCGTGAGCTTGTATTCGCTCATCGATTTGCTCGCCATTTTGCCTTTTTTTGCCGGGCTAACCGATATTCGCTTCATTCGCATCTTCCGTTGGTTTCGCATTTTGCGGCTGCTGCGCCTGGTAGAGGGCAAAACCCTGTTTGGGCAAGTGATCTCCGCCGATAGCCGCATTTTGCTGCGCATTTTCTTCACCCTCTTTGCCATTGTTTTCGTCTACTCTGGGCTGATCTACCAGGTAGAACATCCAGTGAATCCTGGCGCTTTTGCCACCTTTTTGGATGCTTTCTACTTTTCCGTCGTTACCATGACCACGGTGGGGTTTGGGGATCTCACCCCCAGTTCTGAGCTGGGTCGGTTGCTGACGGTGCTGATGATCCTGACGGGGATCGCTCTAATTCCCTGGCAAGTGGGGGAGCTGATCAAACAATTGGTGAAAAGCGGCAACTCGGTGCAATGGGCCTGCCCAGGGTGCGGTTTGTCCCAACACGATGGGGATGCCCAATTCTGCAAGCGCTGCGGCACACTGCTCTATCCAAGGGATTGAGGCTGTTGGCCAATTTGGGGCAAAGACAGGATAGGCTAGGACGGGTTGCAGGAGGATCTGCGATGTTGGCCCACCCCGAGCTAACCATCCCCGGCAAGCTGAACGTGAAGGCGGGCGTGGCGATGCTGGTTGCCGCCATTGTCCTCGGCTGGATCCTCAGCCAAGTTCAGCCGTTGCCGCTCGCCCCCCAGGAGGCTTCGGGGATCCCTGCCGAGCCCCTCCTCTGGCAGGAGGTGCCCAAACAAAAGTACGCCTGGCACATTTGCTACGCCTTTTTGGGCAACATGGGGTTGATCAACATCGGCGGCGGACTGGCCCTGGTGGTGCTGGGATCCCGCTTTACGGCTGGGCAAATGCTCTCGCAAATTCTCCTGTTGGGGGGAATGCTGCACCCGGCTTCTTGGGCTTTGGTGGCCCTGACGGGGCTGGAAGGGTGGGGCTGGCTGGGTAATGCCGGAGCCGCAGCGGTGGCGGTGGTGGTGATGGTGTTGTTTGTTTACCTGGTCTTGGCCACCTGCCGTTCCCTACAAGCCGTCCGAAGGCTGACCCAATCCCGAACCTGCCGTTAGACCCAGTTGGGGAAAGCTGAGAAATCGTTTAAGATCGTTAACGGCAACACTCTAAACAACCGGACGGTGCTCTGCATGGCGGTGCAAGAGGAGGTTTTTTTTGAGGGCGGCCCCCACAGTGGCGATTTGGTGTTGAACTCCTTCATTGGGGCTACACTTGTCGGCTTGCCTCTGTTTGTGGGGGCACTGGTGCGTAAGCTGTGGGTACACTATCGGATTACCAATCGTCGCATCACCGTGATTGGGGGATGGGGCGGCAAGGAGCGCTCAGATGTAATCTACGGCGAGATTGCCAAGGTGGTTATGGTGCCCCGTGGCTTGGGCGTGTGGGGAGATATGGTGCTCACCCTCAAGGATGGCAGTCGCCTGGAGATGCGGGCCTTGCCTCGCTTTCGGGAAATCTACAACTACATCAACGAGCGGATTGACGAGAAGGCCAAGCAGGTGAGCGGCCCAATTGGCAAAAAACGCCGCTCTGCCCAGTCCTGACCGTGCCTGACCCTTGGGGATCCCTTCCTGTGGCTGTCCCCACTCTTCCCAGCCGGGATCCCGCTTGGCCTGAGCGCCTGGCCCTGGTGCACGAGTACCTGATCTGGCCGGGGGGATCGGAAAAGGTTCTGCAGGAGCTGGTGGCCTTTGCCCCCCAGGCCCCCCTTTACGTCAGTCTCTTCTCCGCTCACACCCTGCCGCCGAGCTGGCAGGAGCTGACAATTCACACCTCCTTTTTGCAAGGCTGGGCCAAGTGGCTGGGGGTGCTGCGCCCTGATTACCATGCCCGCCTCAAGTATCTGCTGCCCTGGATGCCGTTGGCCTATGAGAGCTTCGACTTTTCGGGGTATGACTGTGTGATCTCCAGCAGCCACGCCTTTGCCAAAGGGATCCTGACGGGAGCCTCTACCCTGCACCTGAGCTACATCCACAGCCCCACCCGTTACCTCTGGGAGAACCGGGAGCTGTATCTGCAGCGAGAAGGGCTGGGGAGAAGCGGGCCCATTCGCACAATTAGCCAATGGCTGCTGCACCGCTTGCGCCAATGGGATTTTCTGGCAGCTCAACGTCCAGATCTGTTGATCGCCAACTCCCAGCACATTCGCCGCCGCATTGCCAAGCTCTACCGCCGCGAGGCTGTTGTTATCTACCCGCCCGTTCCGCTGCAGGGGTTGGAGCCGGTGGCGGATCCCAGCGCCGATTATGACCTGGTGGCAGGCCGACTGGTGCCCTACAAACGGGTGGATCTGGCGATTGCCGCCTGTGAACGGCTGGGTCGTCGGCTGCTGGTTGTGGGCGAAGGGCCGGAGCTGGCTCGGCTCAAGCGACTGGCGGGGCCGCAGGTGGAGTTTTTGCCCCATCAGCCCCCCGATCGTTTCCGGGAACTGCTAGCCAATTGCCGGCTGCTGCTGTTCCCCTGGGAGGAGGATTTTGGCCTAGTGGCAGTGGAGGCCCAGGCCTGCGGCCGCCCCGTGGTTGCCCTCAACCGGGGAGGTGCCCAAGAGACGGTCATCCACGGCCAAACCGGCATCCTCATTCCCGAGGCCAGTGTGGAAGCGCTGGTGGAAGGGCTGCGGCAGGCGGATCGACAGGAATGGGATCCGCAGCGGATTCGGGCCCATGCTCTGCAATTTGCCCCAGAGCGGTTTCATGCCCAGCTGGGAGCCCTGTTGCGCTGGGCTTGGCCTCGTTTTCAAGCTGGAGAACGGTTGGATCCCCGAGAATGGAGCGCTCAGTAGGGCCGCCGCTGCACAAAAGTCGGCAACTCAATCCGGTTGCGACTGCCCGTTTCCCCTCCTGCCCGTGAAGCGGCCAAAGCGGAGCGTTTCAGGAGCCTTTCTGTCCGTTGGCGCCAGCCGAGCGGGGCACTTTCTTCCCGCTCGTCCAGGGTGAGCGGCGGGATCCCTGGGGTGGGTGTTCTCCAGGTGGTGGCCGGGGAAGGAGCAGACTCGTCAGCCGCGGCAGGAATCCGTTCCTGGGCCCGATGATTCGACCTGGGCTCGACAACCGCTGGCTGAGGGGAAGCGGAGGCCGACTGACGCAGTGTGGCCAGTTGCTCTTCCAGTTCTTGATTGCGCTGCTGCAGCAGGGCCACTTCCTTTTCTTGGGTTTGCGCGTAGGCGTGGGCCTGCACACACTCGGTTTTCAAAGCCATCACCTGCTGCTGCAACTTCTCGATTTGCTTTTGGCTGACCAGATGATGGGCCTCGGCCAGTTCTCGCCCCCGCCGGGCTGCTTCCAGGCTTTCTCGGGTGTCCTGCACCTGCTGCTGAACTTCCTGCCACTGGGCAAGGGTGGGACGCTGGGCCAACTCTTGGATAAGCTGATCCCGCTCGGCTCGCAAAGCACCAAGCTCGCGGGTCAAAGCCTGCACCTGCTCCTCCAGGGCAAGGATTCGCTGCGCCTGTGAGGACTCTGTTTCCCTGAGGTGGGCGGCCTGGGCTGCTTCCGCTTCCAGCTTGGCAATCTGTTGGGCTTGCTCGGCCTGCTGCCGCTGACTCTGCTGCAGCTCTTCCAGCAAGGTGGCCCGCTCGGCCTTGGCAAAAGAGGCCTGTTGGCGCAGATGATCCAGCTCCGCCTGCAAGCGTGCCCATTGCTCTGGGGTAGGGCGCTCTTCCAGTTCGCGAATACGTTGCCGGGCGGTGTTCAGGTCAGCTTCCATGTGTGCCTTTTCGGTTTCCAGATGGGTCTTCAAACGCTGCCATTCGGCTTCCGCTTGGCGGTGGGCAGCCTCTAGCTCCGCCCGTAGGGTTTCCAGTTCTTGTGCAGAAGGTCGAGCAGCCAACTCTTGGATTTGCGCTTGCAATTGTGCTTTTTCCTCCTCTAGCTGCTGTACACGGAGCTGCAGTTGGGCTTGCAAAAGCTGCACCTGCGGCAACTTGACGGCGTATTCTCCCAATTGGTTGGCCTGCTGTTTCAGCTCCAGGAGCTCCTGCTGCAGTTGGTAAAATCGGGCCGGATCGACGCGCCGCTGCAATTCCGCCTTGAGGGTTTCAATTTCCGTCTGACTGGTTTGCAACTGCTGCTGCAGAATGTGGTAGTGCTCCAGCGTTGGACGGCGCTCCATTTCCCACAGGAGATTCTGCAGTTCTTCGATGTGCTGTTGCTGAAGCTGAAAAGCCTCTGGGGTAGGGCGCTGGGCCAGCCGCGCTTTCTCCTCTTGACACGCTTGCAAAGCTTGATCCCGCTCTTGAATCTGGGCCTGTGCTTCCAGCAGTTGATGTTCCAGGCGATGGATGCACTCAATCTGCTGCAATGACAGCGCTTCCGATTCGGCGAGGGATCGCTCTAGGTTGCGCACCCGCGCCCGCAAGGCTTTTAGCTCCTCTTCCCCTTCCATATCCAGGCTGCTCGACAGGTTATGGGCCTTACTGTAGCAGATGGTTTGGGCAAAAATCCAGCTTGCCACTATATGTGGCGTGAATTTTTAGTTTTTCTCGAAAAGGACGCTAAGCCTGTTATCCCCACCCTCTATACTGAGAAGGTGAGTTTTCAGATTGAACCCTGTGATGAAGCTGGGATCCAAACCTTGGGGATGGGTGCTGGGCCTGCTGGGTGTGGCCTTGGTCGGTTGTGGTGCCGATGCGCTGACGGCCAGTACTCCGCCGCCGCCTTTGATCACCAGCAGCGATATTCCTTCTGTGGTGAATCGGAACGGCTTTTTGGAGCTGGGGGTTTCGGTATCGGTGCCGGGGCGGATCCCGGCGGAGCTGGCGTTTCAGGTGTCGTGGTCAGGGATCGAGGTGCAGACGCTATCGGCAGCCCAGGTGAATTGTGTGTCTGGAGAGGTGTTCTGTACAACCCGCTTCCGCATTCGCCCTCCCCTGAGCTTGGTGCCCGGCTCCTACCTGCTCAGCTTGCGGGTCTTCGACCGGTTGGGCCAAAGCGCTGTGGTGACCGGGACGGTGCTGGTGAGGGATCCCTGAGGTCGCCCTATCCTTGCCCAGCCTTGAGAAAGCGGTGCGGTTCCCGTTCCCATAAGCATTGCGTAGCAGTAGGTAGCAGTATGAGGTGCCGTAGGCATAGCACCTGATACATTTACGCTGAACACTGCTGAACATCACTGTTCAACTATGCAGCGATAGCATTCTGTTTGTTTCCAAACAGAATGGCGGTATCCCG
>NZ_JBSSBV010000056.1:0-17112 GCF_054059115.1 Thermostichus sp. MS-CIW-26 | reverse complement strand
GCCTGAAATTCCGAAACTTAGCTGTCCTCTGGGGCCGCTAGGGATTGGGATAAAGCCCGCACCCTGCGCATAGCGCGGGTGTCGGGTAGTTTACTTTTATCGGACTGGCGGTTGGGGATCCTCGCTTTGCAGGCGGAGAATTTCGGCCTCAATGCGCTGTTGCAAAGCTTTGCCCTCTTCGGAGCGGATCAAGAGTGTAATGCGGTTGTAGTCGGGCACAGTCATACCGTGGCGAGTGATGATCTCGGTCGCGGTGCGGATGAATTCTCGCCGGATTTGATCTTTGCTGGCCGGGTCGTTTGTGGCTTGGGAGCGCTTTTGGGCCTCTTGCCGGTGGGGCTCCATCTCCAAGACGATACGGGCGTACATTGTTACCTGCTCATCGCTCAACACCACAGAGGTGGTGGGGGTTTGGGCCACGGCCAGAGAAACAGTCAGCACAGGGATCCAAGTGCAAACCCAGATCAAACCCACCAGCCCTTTTTGGACCACGCTTTGGATTGGAAATGCCGTCCACCGTCTCCGACTTGCTTTGCCTGACACCGCTGATGTCTCCCCACCCGCCAACTGTTGCTCAGGTTGCCTAGGGTTTTTGTGAGCTTTCGGCCCCACGCCGGTTCAACACTCTGATGAACCCCGCGGGCTTCGATCCTATCTGCTCCTCTCTGTGAAAGCCCAGGGCGTCGTCCACGCTGACAACTGAGCTTGCTTTTCCATTTGACCGAAAACTGGTCTTTAGGTTCCAGTTCCAGTCCCTTTCCAGCCTATCTGACACCCAGAAGGGAGTGGCCTCTGGGATAATGGGGATGAATTGTTGGTTATTGCCCCTATGCATTTGGAACGTCGCCCGGTTTTCCCGTTTACGGCCATCGTCGGCCAAGAGGAGATGAAATTGGCCTTGCTCCTCAACGTGATCGACCCGCGCATTGGCGGGGTGCTGATCATGGGGGATCGCGGCACGGGCAAATCCACCACCATCCGCGCTTTGGCCGACCTGCTGCCCCAGATCGAGGTGGTGAAAGGGGATCCCTTCAACAGCCACCCGCGGCAGCGGGACTTGATGAGCGATCAAGTGTGGGAGCGCCTGCAGGCGGGAGAAACGCTGGAAAGCACTTGGATCCAGGTGCCGATGGTGGATCTGCCCTTGGGGGCAACAGAAGACCGAGTGTGTGGCACTCTCGACATTGAGCGGGCCTTGGCTCAGGGGGTGAAGGCTTTTGAGCCAGGGCTACTAGCCAAGGCCAATCGAGGCATCCTTTACGTGGATGAAGTCAATTTGCTGGATGACCACTTGGTGGATGTGTTGCTGGACGCGGCGGCCTCAGGCTGGAACACCGTGGAACGGGAGGGCATTTCCATTCGTCATCCGGCTCGGTTTGTGCTGGTGGGATCCGGCAACCCGGAAGAGGGGGAATTGCGGCCTCAACTGCTGGATCGCTTTGGCATGTTTGTCCAGATCGAAACGGTGCGAGATGCCGCCCTGCGGGTGCGGATCGTGGAGGAGCGCAGCCAGTTCGACGCCGATCCCCAGGCTTTTTTGGCCAAGTATGCCGATTCCCAGCAGCGCCTGCGGGAGCGCATCGAAAAAGCCCAACATCTTTTGCCCAACGTGGCAGTGGATCCCGACTTGCGCTTGAAGATCTCTGGGGTATGCGCGGCTTTGGAGGTGGATGGACTGCGCGGAGACATTGTCACCAACCGGGCTGCCAAAGCCCTGGCAGCTCTAGAGGGGCGCAGTGAGGTCACCGTCGCCGATATCCGTCGGGTGATCAGCCTGTGTTTGCGTCACCGCCTGCGCAAGGATCCTCTGGAGACCATCGACTCCGGCTACAAGGTGGAAAAAGCCTTCAGCGAAGTGTTCCAGGTGAGCCTAGAGAGCGCCGCCTAGCCCTCACCCCCCAGCCCCTCTCCCAGGGGGAGAGGGGAGTAGAGTGGCTGCTAGCTTGTCGGCAATGGCGGCAATCCAGGTTTGCTCCTGCCGGCTGAAGCTGCGTGGGGTATCGCTCCCCAAAATCAAGCACCCTTTCTGGCCGATGGGCTGGCACAGCACGGCTTGGGATCCGGGGGGCAACAGGCCATCGAACTCGGCGCGGGCCGGGAACAGCTTGAGATCCACCAGATAGACGGGTCGCCCCGTTTGCAAAACCCGCTGCAAAACGCTCTTGGGCTGAATGGAGGGCATCTGGCCGGGGGTGGCTAGGATCCCCCGTTGCAGGAGGGTTCGCCCACCCACCCAGATCACCACGGTGCGGGCGGCGGTGGTGCTGAGCAGGGTATGGGAGGCCCAAGCCAGCTCCAGTTTCTCGCTTTCGGAAAGATCGGGATGCCAATCACAGCCGGGGATCCCCTGCAGGGGGGCCGTTTGGGGTGGAAGAGGCTGGATCTGCTGCCACAGCAGGCCGGTCAGGATCAAAACGGCGCTGAGGAGGATCCCCAAGGCATCTGAACGGGACTGGCTGGTAAGCAATTCCGGCGTAAAGGCCAGTCGATTAATAACCAAAAGGACGCTGCCCAAAAGGCCGGTCACCAGAGGCAGCCGCCTCACCCAGCGATTGGGATCCCTGGGGGCTGGAGTGGGTTCAACCGTCAAGGCAGGCTAGGCATAACCTAGAGGAAGTAACGGGAGAGAAGGGAGAAGCTGATACATTTACGCTGAACACTGCTGAACATCACTGTTCAACTATGCAGCGATAGCATTCTGTTTGTTTCCATTCGCGTTAGCGGGACGGAGTCCAAACAGAATGGCGGTATCCCGCAAAGCTTTGAGTAGAATACCCAAAGCGCAGTTTCCGTGTCATCTTACTACCAATTTTCTGCTTTGCTTTGGCTACCATGTTGGCAGACTCGAAAGTAAACAGAAAGATCAACTGGTAGTAATCCGTACTGAACATATTATACATTATTTTCAGTATAGTTGAGCTTATTATTGACTAGAGTCATGCTCTTTCCTCTCTGCTCCCTTGAAGATGTACTGAACATATTATACATTATTTTCAGTATAGTTGAGCTTATTATTGACTAGAGTCATGCTCTTTCCTCTCTGCTCCCTTGAAGATTAAATAAAGAACTGAAGTTCATAAAGAACTGAAGTTCAGTATAAAGCCAACTCAGAGACGGCTCCAAATGCCAAGGCGCTCCTGCTGGGCTTTTTCTTGTAGGCCACCATAGTAGCTGTCGTACTTGATGTTGTGGCTGTAGGGGATGATGCGGGCCAGGCCATTGCGCACCAACATGGCGTTCATCTGATGGCCTTCTAACCAGACATAGGCCTCCACCAAGCCCGTAGCATCTACGTTGCGCAGCAACTTATCCCCTTCCAGCTTGACGGTGCGGTAGAGGATGCGCTCCCGCATCAGTTCAATGGCTTGCTGGTAATAGGGGTTTTCTTCCGGGCTGAGACCCTCGATCCCGGCCAACCGGATTAGGCGCATCTTCTGTTCCCCTTCGATTTGCACCACTAGGGTGTCGCCGTTGACCACCCGCACCACAACCGCATCTGGGTAGCGATCGAAGCGGTGGTTGTCGAAGTAGAACGGGGTATCGGGAACGACCCGGGGCTCTCCAAACCCGTGGCTGGGAAGGACGGGTATGGCCAGAAGCAATCCCAATGCAGCAGAGCCGAGAGCAATACGCTGGAACATGACCTTAATCCCCCACTTTGGACGCAGCCCCCTCTTCTTTTCCCGCCGGGGAGTTTCCGGTGGCAACGCTCAAAGTGTAATGGTAGCGGCAACTCTCCAGAAAACAATCCCACCGCAGATTTGAATTGGCCAGCAGTAGATCCGCCGTTGGTTGGGTTGCCCAAGGCTCCCAGGCGACTGAGCCATTCCTGCTCGCTTTTCTTCAGTTCCCCGGCTCTCCCCGCAGTTGCTGGGCAAATTTGTCGGCGAACTTGTCGCTGTCGAAGCGAGCCTGCGCGTTTTGAATGGCTTGGTGAATGCGCCGCTCGGTCGCGTCCGTGGTGCGGAGCACTTTGCACCCATCTCGGGTGTGGGTATTTGGGGTATAGCCGGGCTGAGGGTAAAAGCTTGGAAGCCCTTCTCTACTCTAAGCCTTGAGTCACGTTTTTCTTTCTGCTTCTCCCAAGGCGGCTCCGGCGGTCGTTGCCAAGGTATCAAGGTATTAAAAGTTCCACGGCTCCTGCTCTCTTTGGGAGACATTCTGAACTCAAAAAGAGGCTCTGGGGTGGTTATTTGTAGAACCCAAGCTACTACGCGGGTACAGCGGGGCAAGTTTCCGGAGAGGTTATCAAGCGCTACACAGAGGCTCAGAAGACAGAGCAAGGGGGCGATTGAGTCCCTTTGGTCACACTCAAGGCTCATATCCATGCTGGCTTACAAGCTGAGGCAGTTTTGAGGGACGCTCTGTAGCTGCTGTCAACCTGCCGTGAACCTAGGACCGCTGAGATAAACGATGATAAAAACAGCAGCTGCTGTTAACCCTCCGGAGTTCGAAGCCTAGGGATCCCCTCCATGACTTCCCAGATTCAGCCCTGCACACGCGAACAGATCTTGAATGGAATGGGCATCACCACCCTGTTTTCGGCTCTCGTTGTGGGTCTCTGGATCTGGCTGGGATCCTCCTTTCCCGTGCCGTTTCGCTGGGATCCCCTAGCCTTGGCGTGGGGGGCAGGGCTGGGACTGGGGGTGGCTCTGCTCAGCGGCGGGGTTTACCGGCTCTGGCCAGCCTATCGTCGGGCAGCCACTGCCTACTTACACTGGGTGGCGGATCCCTTGCAGTGGGGAGATATCCTTTGGGTGGGCCTGCTGCCGGGCTGGAGCGAGGAATGGCTGTTTCGCGGCGTGTTGATGTCCCTGCTGGTGGCCAGCCCCTTAGGGTGGACAGGCGGGATCCTGCTGAGCGGCCTCTTGTTTGGCGCCTTGCATTGGCTGGGATGGCAGGGCTGGCCCTATGCCGTCTGGGCCAGCGGGGTTGGTATCCTCATGGGGATTGGCTTGTGGCTGTCGGGAAACCTGTTGGTCACCATTGTCGCCCACACCCTTGTCAACTGGATTGGGGTCTGCACCTGGAAATGCTTTTTCTCTCAAGCGGAGCCCTGAAGGATACAGTTTTCCTGCTCCCCTCTTCCCTTATGGGAAAGGGGTTGCCTGTAAGCAGCGCAGAACCTTGGGCAAGTGCCGCAAATTGAGCTTAACTTACTTGTCGATGCCTTCCTGTCAATGCCCCACCGAGATCTCCTACAACTAGTTTGGGGAGCCTTCCCATGGCTGCGCGTGGGGCGATCCTTGCTGCTGGTCGGGCTGGTGGTGTACGGCTACCTGCTCTGGCTGGGCTGGTTTCAATCGGAGCGGCTGATCTTTCTGCCCCAGCCCGCCAGCTATCGAGATGGGGACGCCATTCTCAAGCTCACGACCTCTGATGGGCTGCAGATTTCAGCGGTATATCTGCCCAATCCGGCTGCTGCTTATACCCTCCTCTATAGCCATGGCAACGCTGAAGACTTGGGGGATATCCTGCCCCGCTTGGTGCACCTGCAGCAGGCTGGGTTTGCCGTCTTGGCCTACGACTACCGCGGTTACGGCACCAGCGAAGGGATCCCTTCCGAGGCCGGCGCTTACAAAGACATCGAGGCCGCTTACACTTACCTAGTTGCCCAAGGGATCCCGCCGGAGCGGATCTTGGTCTATGGAAGATCAGTAGGGGGCGGGCCCTCGGTTTACCTGGCAGCGCAAAAACCAGTGGGCGGCCTGATCCTGGAATCTACTTTCGTGACTGCCTTCCGCGTCTTGACGCGCATCCCGCTGCTACCTTTCGATCGCTTCGACAACCTCAGCCGCATGGCCAAGATCAATTGCCCGCTGCTAATTTTGCACGGTACCCAGGATCGTCTAATCCCCTTCTGGCATGCTGAAGCCCTTTACCAAGCAGCACGGGATCCCAAACGCTTGGTGCCCATCGAAGGGGCCGGTCACAACAATTTGCTGGAAGTGGCCGGAGAGCGCTATGTCACCATCCTGCACCAATTCGTAGCCGAGCTGGTGGATCCCAAGCTGCAGGCAGGCTGAGCAGCAACTGCCAATGTTCCCTTCCTTGCGTAACTGGGAGGTCGCGAGCGGGAATAGGAATGGTGGCGTTAACTGGCCTTTAAGCTTTTTGAGCCAGCAATTCTTGCAACAGATTCTGCGCCGTCTCCATAAAGCGCATCACATCGGGATGATGGCTCCAGATGGGGTCATTTTCAGGAAAAACCTCCAGCGAGAACATACCCTGCACTGTCTGGAGGTAGGGCAGCAGGACGGCATAGCTGGCCTGGCTGAGACCAGACCTCAGAACCTTATCCAAGAGCTTGAGCATCTGCCGTACCAGCTCCCAGCTCACTTTCAAAGGGGGGTAGAGCATCACACAGAGGGGAAACAGCTCCTGCTGGATAGCCGCCATGCTGCCTTCTAGGGCACAGAGGCCCAAGTACACCTGAAACATCTCCACATCGCGGATGCTGGAAATCCGCACGTTCAGATCTGTCAAGGGACCGCTTTCGCAGTGATAGTCCGGAAAACGTTGGGCTACCTCGGCACAAATGGACTCTGCCACGCTGGTAACCAGGGGCAAGAGCTCTTGAATAGCAGCCAAAGGCGCAGAAAAGTGATCGCCTGCCTGGGCGGCAGCGGCCTCGTACATCCTCTGCAAAGGCATGTACAGGTGGTCATCCATGACCTTCAAGTAGGGGTGGAAGAGACCCCGCTCCTGGGGCAGCAGAGCCTGCAGGACCATTTGCCCCGTGTAGTGAAATTGCATGCTTAAAAAGCCAAGTACCCGCGGATCCGGCTTGCTGTAGCGAGCCCGCAGCTGGCCACAAGATGGCGCGATCTTTACCGAAAAGCGGGCTGGTGAGAGGCCCTCCCCACAACTTGCTGCTGCCTTTTCAAATAACTCCTGGGAATCCTCGGCAATTTGCCAGGGATCAATCAAGTCCGGATCCAGCCGCTGCCTCGGTATTTCAGCAGCCAAGAGCCGCTCCGTCTTCGCCCAGGCCTGGGAGCTGGCAAAGCGCAAAGATCCCTTCACCTTGTCAGCTAGAGGGGCGCCTGGCAGCTCGCCCAAGGCAGCCTGTGCCCGTAGCTTGTCTACATATTTTTGCGCCCACAGGGTGGCCAAGCTGCAAGGTGTAACGGTTTCTGCGTCTTGCCTCAATTCTTCCATGGCCTACCTTACGTCAGAGGATCTAGTTTTACCTAGCATACTTCTAGGGGGCTACCGCTGCAGCAAAGAACTTAAGGAACGTTAAGATCCGCGCAGCAATTGTTTACGTTCTGCCTGGGCGCAAGGCGTCAGGGAAGAGGAGGAGCACTCCCTCCCGCCAGCAAGAATCTTAAAATCACCTGCAATCCGCTCGGAAAAGTGGAGTTATGTGGCAAGATCGGGAGGGATCGGGTCGAAGGATCCGGATCCCTGTCTCACCGGATTGAACCCTTTTACGGAGGATCAAGAGCGTATGTCTCTCCGACTTGGCGATACTGCTCCCAATTTCACGCAAAAGTCTACCCACGGCGAAATCGATTTCTACTCTTGGGCCGGGGATAGCTGGGTGGTGTTGTTCTCTCACCCCGCCGACTACACGCCGGTCTGCACCACGGAGCTAGGCACTGTTGCGAAGCTGATGCCCGAATTTGAAAAGCGGGGTGTGAAGGTGATCGCCCTCAGTGTGGACGATGTGGAGTCCCACGTGGGCTGGGTGAAAGACATCGAGGAAACTCAGAACGCCACTTTGACCTATCCCATCTTGGCGGATGCAGACCGCAAGGTTTCTCAGCTCTACGACATGTTGGATCAAACCAACATCAATCAAGAAGGGCTGCCCCTGACGGTGCGCTCGGTGTTCATCATCGATCCCAACAAGAAGATCCGCCTCATTCTTACCTACCCGGCCAGCACAGGCCGCAACTTCGACGAGCTCCTGCGGGTGATCGATGCCCTGCAGTTGACGGATAAGTATAACGTTGTCACTCCCGCCGACTGGAAAGACGGTGACGATGTTATCATCCCGCCTTCGTTGAAAGATCCGGAATTGCTGAAAGAAAAGTTCCCAAAAGGCTACAAGGAAATTAAGCCCTATTTGCGGGTCACCCCTCAGCCTAATAAGTAGTAAAAGCCCGAACACCAACTTTGACGGGCGCTTGAGAAGGGATCCCTTCGTCGGGTAAAGCTGGGATCCTTTTGGTCTGGATCCCCTTATCGGGGATCCTTTTTACTGTTCGGGGAAGGAGGCTGCCTCTGCTGCTTTTTTGGCCAGCTCATCTACTATGAAGTAGCGATGAAATTTATCCGTCACGCGCAACCAAGGGGAACGGCAGCCTTCTTTGCGATAGCGGGTAACGAAGCCTTTTTCTACCAGCTCTGCCACGTGCTGATAAGCACCTTGGCCGCGCAACTCCACCAAATCGGCTTGCGAGAGCGGGCCACGCAGAATGATTGTAGCCAGGGTACGGGTAGCACCCACCCCAATTTCAGGGGGTAAAAGCTGGTTGGCCAGCTCCAAAAACGGCTCCCGCAACTGCAGGGCAAACCCTTCCCCCACCTGTAGGACTTCCAGGGCAGAATCGCGATGGGCATAGTCTTCCATTAATTCCAGCAGCGCATCGTAGGCTTCGTCGCGACTGCAATGGGCCAACTGGGCCAGGGCCGATAGCTCCAGAGGCTGCCCTTTTAAGTAGAGGATCGCTTCGAGCTGATTTTTCAGGGCCAAGACACGCTCCCTCTGACCTTGCCTTTCCGCCAACAAGGGATGCGAAATCGACTTAAGAGAACGCGGGGCCATTGCAACAAGGGATCCGCTTAACTTGCTCCGTAGCATAGCAGCAGTTCTAGGCTGAGGGATCCCTTGGCCAAGCGGGCCGGATCCATCCTCGCCTTCGAGCTAGAACCCTACCCCTGATGCCACCACCATCACCACCACCGCTGCAAAGATAATCAAAGCGTAAAACTGGGCCTTGCCGCTCTCCAGGTATTTCATCGCCTCGCCGCTCACCATGGTCACCAAGCCCGTCAGGTTGACCACACCATCCACAATGCGGCTGTCCACCTCCAGCGCCTCCCGTGCCACGAAGCGGGTGCCCTGCACAAAGACTCGCTCATAGAGATCGTCGATGTACCACTTGTTGAGGGAGAAGTAGTAGAGCGGTTGCAGGCTTTGGGGGAAGGTGCCCGGGTCGATGCGCTTTTGCCAGTAGATCAAGCTGGCCAAAGTGATGCCGATCAGCCCAATGCCCACGGAGCTACCCGCCATGATCAGAAACTCTGCCCAATCGAAATGGCCCGCCAGCACCTCCTGCCACTCTGCTGCCACCAGCGGTAAAATCGAGCCTGCCTCTGCCACAGACTCAGTCGGTGGGTGGATGAAAGCTTCAAAGAAGTTGGCAAAAGGGGTACCCACCAGGCCAATCAGCACAGAAGGGACGGCCAGAGCCAACAGCGGGAAGGTCATCGACCAAGGGGACTCATGGGGCTCTGAGGCATGGGCATCTCCGTCGTGCAGGTTTTCGTGGGCTTCAGGATGGCTGCTGGGCTGGGGTTTTTCTTGAATGTTCATGGCTCCAGGGCCAAAGGCCGGTTGTTTCCCCGCAAAAACGTAGGCAAAAGCTGGCACAGGACGGCCCTGGCTGATGGCCACCTCCTGCCGCAGTCTCAGGTTGGTGCCGCGAAACTCCCCTTCGAAGGTGAGGAAGTAGATGCGGAACATGTAGAAGGCGGTGATCCCGGCGGTGAGGAAGCCCACCCCCCACAGAGCTGGGTTCCGTTCGAAAACAGCGCCCAAGATCTCGTCTTTAGACCAAAAGCCGGCGAAGGGCGGGATCCCACAAATGGCCAACGTGCCGATCAAAAACGTGATGGCCGTAACCGGCATGTATTTGCGCAACCCCCCCATCAGGCGCATGTCTTGGGCCAAAACCGGGTCATGGCCGACCACCGCTTCCATGCCGTGGATAACCGAGCCAGAGCACAAAAAGAGCATCGCCTTAAAGTAAGCGTGAGTCATCAGGTGAAACAGGCCCGCCCCATAGGCCCCACATCCCATAGCCATGACCATGTAGCCCAGCTGGGAAATGGTGGAGTAGGCCAAGCCTTTTTTGATGTCGTTTTGGGTGATGGCAATGGTGGCCCCCAAGAAGGCTGTGCCCGCCCCCGTCCAGGCGATGATGTCCATGGCCACCGGGATCCCTTCCAGCACCGGGAACATGCGGGCCAAGAGGAATACCCCAGCCGCCACCATCGTGGCTGCGTGGATGAGAGCGGAAATGGGCGTGGGACCTTCCATAGCATCCGGCAACCACACATGCAGGGGGAACTGAGCGGACTTGGCCACCGGCCCCAAGAACACCAACACCGCAAACAGGGCAATCAAGCTGCTGCTCACTGCCCCGCTAGCCAGCATCTCCTGCAGATTGCGCCCGATCTCGTCAAACGCGAAGGTGCCGGAAATCCAGTAAAAGCCCAAAATGCCCAACAGCAGGCCGAAATCTCCCACCCGGTTGACCACAAACGCCTTTTGCGCTGCTTCTGCCGCCGCCTGCCGGTCGTGCCAAAAGCCAATGAGCAGGTAGGAGCACATCCCCACCAGCTCCCAGAAGATATAGATCTGCACCAGGTTGGGGCTGACCACCAAGCCCAGCATCGAGGAGCTAAATAAGCTCAGGTAGGCGTAGAAACGCACATAGCCGGGATCGTGGGCCATGTAGCCATGGGAGTAGATCTGCACCAGAAAGGCCACCGTGGTCACCACCACCAGCATCATGGCGCTCAGGTGATCCACGACAAAGCCCATGTCCACCGAGAAGGATCCCGCCTGGGCCCAGGTGATGGTTCTGAGGACGGTTTCGTGCCCCTGCACCTGGCTGACCAAAAGGGCAAAGGCATGAACCATCGCCGTCCCGGTCGCGAACACGCTCAAAAAGGCAGCCAAAGAGCGGTTGGCCCTTGTCCAGGCGTTGAACATCAGGATACCTAAGCCGAGGAGAAAGGCTGCCACCAAAGGATAGACGGGGATCAACCAGGCGTATGTGTAGATGAATTCCATGGGAAATGCTTCCGAATGCGTCCTCTCACAGCAACGAACCTGATCTGCTAGCCCTGCAATTGGCCGGTGGGAGTGTCTGGTGGGCTGGCATTTGCTCAACTGCTTCTGCCATTGTAAACTTTTGCGACAGAGTGCGGAGCCGGATCCCGAGCATCAAGTCCATCACAGCAGAGGCTTTTCCCAGAGATCAATCGGGATCCCCGCAGTTGAATCTGTAGATATCCTAAAGAATCGGCTCTGAGCCCAAGCTGACGGTCGCAGGCCAAAAGATGACAGGGATCCCTTGCGAGCGCTACAACGAAGGCTAGATCTACTGGCGGTCTGGAGAAACTACCCATGAGCTTGAACCTGGTGACCCTGGTGGGGCGAGCCGGCATGGATCCGGAGGTGCGCTACTTTGAGTCGGGCAGGGTGGTGTGTACCTTCAGCCTGGCGGTGAACCGATTCCGCAAAGGAGAAGACAAGCCCGATTGGTTTAACCTGGAGCTGTGGGACCGCACTGCCGAGGTGGCGGGAGAGTATGTGCGCAAAGGCAGTCTTATCGGAGTAACGGGCAGACTGAAGTTCGATCGCTGGAAAGACAAATCCACCGGAGAAGAGCGCCAGAGGCCCATCATCGCTGTAGATCGCCTAGAACTGCTGGGATCCCGTCAAGACCGCGACTCCAACCTGCCCCCCGAAGAGCCGTTTTGACTTGTCTGGCCGGAGCCGGGCAACCTCAAGGTTTGGCTCTGCCCAAGCATCGCCTGCATTCCTGCACCACCTCTGTCAAATCCTGGCTGCACCAGGGATAGTCCAACGGGGGTCGGCGGATCACCCACAAAGGGATCCCCAGGGTTTTGGCCACCGCCTGCTTGATCCCCAGCCCGCCTGCTTCCCCAGAGGCTTTGCTGATCACCACCTGAGGGCTGAGCTGTTGCCAAAGCTGTAGTTCCTGCTCCAAGCTGAGGGGCAAGCGCATCCCGATCACCCGCTCGGCAGGGATCCCGGCTTGCACCGCTTGGGGAACCGATTCCGGCAGCACCCGCGCCCACAGTTGGCAGCGATCTTGCCAAGGTACAAACAGGGGCAGGGCCTTCACTCCCACCGTCAGCAGCACCCGCCGCCCCGCCAGCACCGCATCTGTGAGCACCCCCTGCCAATCCGGTGCCACCTGGACCCAGGGATCCAGCTCTACAGGAGGGCGTTCGTAGCGCAGGTAGGGGATCCCCAGTTGGGCCGTCACCTGGATGGCCAGTTGCGAGATCTGCAGGGCAAAAGGATGAGAGGCATCCACCACTACGCGGATCCGGCACTCTTGCAGGAATTGTTCCAGAGATGGCGGCGAAAATCGGGTGACCACCACCTGACCGGGCAAATCCTGATACAGCCTTCTGGCCCCTTCGGTGGTGACGGTTGCCACCCAAGGGATCCCCTGCCGGCTGAGGGCGTCGGCCAAGCTGCGGCTCTCGCTAGTGCCCCCGATCAAAGCCACTTCAACTGGACTACCAACTGAGCTCATGGTGTGTTGCCAAACTTTGACGCCCGTAGATACGATCAAGATCACCGGCTGGAGGCAATTGCTCATGATCGAGATGCATGTGGCTGGGATTGCGGTCGATGCCGTCAACCAAAACCCCATTGTCATCCTGCGCGATGGCAGTGAGCGTCGTGCCCTGCCCATTTGGGTGGGAAAAGCAGAGGCCAACGCCATTTTGCAGGCCCTGGACGACCAAAAGCCACTGCGCCCCATGACCCATGATCTCATCCTCAACTCCTGGAAGACGTGGGGGATCAAGCTGGAGCGAGTCATCATTCACGCGTTGCTGGATAACACCTTCTACGCGGTGCTCGTCACCGTGAATGGTGACAAAAAACAAGAGATCGACTGCCGCCCCAGTGACGCCATTGCCCTCGCTCTGCGGGCCCATGTTCCCATCTGGACGGTGGAAGAGGTCATTGCGGAAGCCTCGATCCCCATGAACCAGGATGCCGACGAGGCGGAGCGGGAGGCCTTTCGCAAGTTTGTAGAAAATGTAACCCCCAGAGACTTTATCCGCAGCTACCCCATGACCGACCATCCCACCGAAGCCGACAGTTAAGCAGCTAAGGCGGATCCCACCCCCAGGGATCCCGGCAGACAGGCCATGCCCCAGGTTGCCAGGTTAACGGTCTATCCCATCAAGTCGCTGGATGGGATCTCTTTGTCTGAGGTGAGGCTGACGGCGGGGGGAACTTTGGAAGGGGATCGGCGCTACGCCCTAGTGGATGCGGAGGGAAAGCGGGTGAACGGCAAGCGCCATGCTGCGGTCCACCGCCTGCGGGCCCGGTTTGATCCCCAGTTGGGCCAGGTGCAGTTGTGGGGGGATGGCAAGACGGCCCAGTTTGACCTGCAGCAGCAGCGGGATGCTTTACAAACTTGGCTCAGCGATTGGTTCGGTTTTCCGGTGCAACTGCTGGAGGAGCCTCTCAGGGGATTTCCAGACGATCCCTATGCCAACGGCCCCACCCTGATCAGCACAGCCACTCTGGAGACGGTGGCCGGTTGGTTCCCCAACTTGACCCTGGAAGCGGTTCGGCAGCGCTTTCGCATGAATATCGAGCTGTCGGAATGTCTGCCCTTTTGGGAGGATCGTCTCTTTGCCCGCGCAGATCAAGGGGTGCGCTTTCGCATTGGGGAAGTGGAGCTGCTGGGCCTCAACCCCTGCGCCCGCTGTGTGGTGCCCACTCGGGATCCCCTGAGCGGAGAGGCCTATCCCGGTTTTCAAAAGCACTTCGTAGCGCAACGGCAGAAAACCTTGCCACCCTGGGCCGAAGCCAGCCGCTTTGACCATTTCTATCGCCTTGGGATCAATACGTGGATCCCGAGAACGGAGGCGGGCAAGCACCTGAGGGTTGGGGATCCCGTCGAAATCCTCGGGGTTGAACCCCTCAGCCTCTACCCTGAGCTGAGTCGAACCCCAGGTTAGTTTCCGACCTACAATCAAGCTAGAGCAGCTCTTTTGGCTTGACCAAGCTATGCAAACCCTGGATCGGCCCAACGCCCCCACCCAGCAGCCCTACCCAGAACCGGTCTATCCCCGTCGCCCCACCCGTACGGTGGCCGTAGCCGATGTGTTGATCGGCAGCCAGCACCCGGTGGTGGTACAGTCCATGATCAACGAGGACACCCTCGACATCGACGCAGCAGTAGCCGGGATCCGCCGTCTGCACGAGGCAGGCTCAGAGATTGTGCGGGTTACCGTTCCCAGCATGGCCCATGCCAAGGCGATGGAGGCAATTCGGGAGAAGCTGATCCAAACCTACAAGCCCGTGCCTTTGGTAGCCGATGTCCATCACAACGGCATCAAGATCGCCCTGGAGGTGGCCAAATACGTGGACAAGGTGCGCATCAATCCAGGGTTGTTCGTCTTTGAAAAACCTCAGCCCGGTCGCACAGAATATACCCAGGCGGAATTTGAGGCCATCCGTAACAAAATCCGGGAAACCTTCACCCCCCTTGTCCAGACCCTCAAAGCCCAGAACAAAGCCCTGCGCATCGGGGTCAATCATGGATCCCTGGCAGAGCGGATGCTCTTCACCTACGGGGATACGCCTGAGGGCATGGTGGAGTCGGCCCTGGAATTTGCCCAAATCTGCGCCGAGCAAGACTTTCACAATGTGGTGCTTTCCTTCAAGGCCTCCCGCCCGCAGGTCATGTTGGCGGCCTACCGGCTGGCAGCCCGTCGCTTCGATGCCCTGGGCCTAAACTATCCCTTCCACTTAGGTGTCACCGAGGCGGGCGATGGAGAATATGGGCGCATCAAGTCGGCGGTGGGGATCGGAACCCTCTTGGCTGAAGGGATCGGCGACACGATTCGGGTTTCTCTTACGGAAGCGCCGGAAAAGGAGATCCCGGTGGCCTACGGCATTTTGCAAGCTCTGAACCTGCGCAAAACCATGGTGGAGTATGTGGCCTGCCCTTCCTGTGGCCGCACCCTCTTCAATTTGGAGGAGGTGCTGCAGAAGGTGCGCGCCGCAACCCAGCACCTGGTGGGGCTAGACATTGCCGTCATGGGCTGCATTGTCAATGGGCCGGGAGAAATGGCCGACGCCGACTACGGCTACGTGGGCAAGACGCCGGGGGTGATCTCCCTCTACCGCGGCAAAGAGGAAGTGAAAAGGGTGCCGGAATCGGAAGGCGTGCAGGCGCTGATCGATCTGATCAAAGCCGATGGGCGCTGGGTGGATCCCCCTTCTTCCCATTAACTCTGCTTCCCCCTCAAGAGGCGACCTGCCCAGCCATCCTGCCGCGCTCTTGCTTCGCTCAGAAACTGGCTAGTGGCGTTTGCCACGCAGGGCTTTGGCGCGGTTGTTCACCTGTCTTACAAATAGAGGCAGCAGGTGCGCCCGGATATATTCAAACGCTGCTTGTAGACCTTCTTTTTCGTAAATCAGGCCGATTTCCGCCTCAACCTGCGTGGGATCCCTGAAGGCCGACAAAAATTGATTGGAGGTCAGCCAAGTGAAGAGTTCTGCGCGATTCAGGTCACAACTGGGCGGGGAAGGCACTTGCCAGTCTTGAGGTGGCCCAAGCAGCCACTGCCGGGCAAACAAGCTCAACACCGCATCCCCCAGCCAAGCCTTGTCGCGACGGGATCCCTCGTCCAACTGGGCCACCTGCTGTCTGATGGTCTGGCCGGTTGGGGAGAGATGGGATCCTGTCGGCATGGAAGTGGCAAGTGCGCAAGGACTGGCAGCAGACAAGCCCGGCGGCAAAGCGCCCCTGCCTCATTTTAAGATAGGGTCTGGCCCGTTGCAGATGGAGTGTGGCATTGTGAGGATCCTTGGAGCATGTTGTTGGAGCTAACCCCAGAAGAATGCGAATCGGTGATTCCGGTGGTGCCAACGCGCCTTCAGTATGCCGCTTACTGGAGCGATGCCCTCAAGAGCACGGGCCGCATCATCACGGCCATTTTGGTGGGCGTGGCGTTGCTGGTTCTTTCCCGCGCTTTCGGCGAGGGATCCTTTCTGGGGGCAATCGCCTTCCTGGTCGGGATTCTCTCGTTGCTCTATCCCTTCCTGTGGGGGCCGCTCTATACCATCTCCCGCCGTCAGCTAGCCTTTCGCGAGATTCCCTATGGGGGATTGTTTTTTGGGCAGGTGTTGCGCACTCGCCGCTACGAGGTGGTGGTGGAAGAGCGAGAAAAGCTGGATGAAGATGGCAACTTCTACATTGAAGAGGTGCGGGAGCGCCAGTTTGAGATGGAAATTGGCGATGAGACCGGAGTCGTCTATCGTGTGCGGGCCAAGGACGATCCCCGCTACAGGCGAATTGTCAAAAAGCAATCGGTGCTCGGGTTGGTGAAAGCCTATTCCCGCGATTTGCAGCGCCGGCCCACCTTGAGCGAGGTCTATGTGGTCAAGCTGGGGGAGTGGGTGGGAGATGTCTCCTATCTGGATCGGGAGGCTTTTTTGGATATGGCAGATGAGCTGTTGGAGCTACAGGCCCAAGGACAAGCTTGATCCCCTGGATCCCTGGTGTTCTCTGGGATGGAGGGGAAGGGATCCCTGCCTTTTTATTCTGAAACCTAAACGGCTGCCTATCCGGGAGCGCCGCTTTTAACGCTGGGTTAGCCGCATTATTGTACTGGCCAGGGGTAGGGTTGGGTAGTTTACTGTGGACTGGCGGGAGCTTTAAACTGAGGGCTGTAAGCTAAAAACAACTGCCATGGGCGATCCTCTCACCCCCCAAGTTAGCGAGCGCATCTGCAAGCACATGAACGAAGATCATGCCGATGCAATAGCCCTCTACGCCAGGGTCTTTGGCCAGGTGGAAGGAGTTACCCAAGCCCGCATGCAGGCCATTGACCCGGAAGGGATGGACTTGCGGGTGCAGGTCGACGGGGCCGTACAAACGCTGCGGATCCGCTTCGACCACCCCCTGCGGGACTCCGAGGACGCCCATCAAACCTTAATTGCCATGGTGAAGCAGGCTCGCGCTCAAGTTAAACAGGCTACAAAGTGATGAGAGCATGACTCTAGTCAATAATAAGCTCAACTATACTGAAAATAATGTATAATATGTTCAGTACGGATTACTACCAGTTGATCTTTCTGTT
>NZ_JBSSBV010000055.1:0-17587 GCF_054059115.1 Thermostichus sp. MS-CIW-26 | reverse complement strand
CTTCTGCCATTTGTTTTCATCTAAAAAAACCAACTTCATCCTCTTTCCTCTATAAATTATTCTCTCTATCCTAACATAAGATCAACACGACCTAGGACACTGTACCCACAACTAAAACCTTGGTCGCGTCAGCGTTGCGGAGCAATAATGCAGGGGCCCAAAAGGTTTTTCTCAGTAGCCCGGCTGTCTCAGCCTAATCTGAAAATACTACATTAGTTTATATTGTTGGATTCTTAGTGTTAGAAGTTATCGAAAGTAAGTCTGTTTCCTTGGCGAGATCAGTTCTCGACTCCTGTGAAGTTGCATTTGTTGCACCTATCTCTGCCGTTGAGCTCGCCTCTCTCTGCCCCGCAACTGGAGCAATCCCTCTGTCAGCAAGTTGACCGGGAGCTGGGCCAGCCGGCTCGGCTTCTGCGCTGGAGCTTGACGGCGGTGGAGGGGGATAGAGCCTGGGTTGAGGTGGTCGCCACCACTGATGAGGGCTACTCGGATTTAGACTAGGACAACTCACTCTTAGTCAGCTTCTTGACAGACGTCTGCAAGAGTTTTCCCAATACCCCAGTGGTCTCAGACCAATCGAGAACCAACAGTTTCATTGCTACGTTAAAGAGATGGTTCATATTGATTGATGGAAATGGCTATCGGTACCCTTGCCCATTTTTGTCGTTTGGCCAATGTCTGTCTCTGCATCTGAACCAACTCCGGCTCCACTGCTGGCCGAGCAGCACCCCCCTGTCGCCCTCACCATCGCTGGATCCGACAGTGGTGGGGGAGCAGGGATCCAAGCGGATCTGCGCACCTTTGCTTTCCAACGGGTACACGGTACCTCTGCCCTGACCTGCGTGACCGCCCAGAATACCCTTGGGGTGAGCCGGGTGGATGCGCTGCCCCCCGAAGCCGTGGCCGCCCAAATTGAGGCCGTGGTGCAGGACATTGGGGTGCAAGGGATCAAGACGGGCATGTTGCTGAATGCCGAGATCGTGCTGGAGGTAGCCCGTCAGGTGGAGCGCTGGACGTTGCGGCCTCTGGTGGTGGATCCGGTGATGGTGTCCCGCACGGGAGCGAAGTTGTTGGCAGATGAGGCCATTCAGGCCATCCGCGAGCGGCTGATCCCCTTGGCTCAGGTGCTGACCCCCAATCGCTATGAGGCGCAAATTTTAACGGGGCTGCAGCTGCAGTCCCTGGCGGATATGCAAACGGCGGCTCAGCAGATTCGCACCCTGGGCTGTGGAGCGGTGTTGGTCAAAGGTGGGGGTATGCCGGGGGAACTGCAGGGGGTGGATGTGTGGTTCGATGGCGAGCGACTGGAAGTGCTGAAAACAGAGCGGATCCCCACCCGCCACACCCACGGCACCGGCTGTACCCTCTCGGCGGCCATTGCAGCACAGATGGCCTGGGGCAGGGATCCCTTGGCGGCCACAGTGGCGGCCAAAGCCTATGTAACAGAAGCGCTGCGACATCCTTTGGCCATCGGGTCAGGTCAGGGGCCAGTGGGGCACTTCTACCCGCTTCTGTCCGGGATTGGCAAACCTGTGCCATAAGAGAGAGGTCACTCTCTCTGGCTGCTATGGCTAGCCCGTCGAATCTTTCTCAGAAGGGATCCCTGCCCAAATGGCGGTTTTGGCTACCCCTACTGCTGCAGCTGGGTATCGTTCTGCTGATACCGGCTCGGCAAGCGCTGACCCTCGCTGTCGGAACCACGATCTACCTGCAAACGGCCCCTGTGGATCCCTATGACCTTTTGCGGGGCCGGTACGTGACCTTGGGCTACGTCGTCGCTCGACGCTCCACCCTAGAGCAACTGCCGGGTTGGTTACCTGATTTGGAGACGCCAGGGATCCTTTATCTGCGCTTAGCTCCCCCCGCAGGGGATCCCACTCAACCTTGGCGAGCAATCGGTGTCAGCCGGGAGATGCCCAAAGATTTGCAGCCTGAAGAGAAAGTGCTGCGAGGCTGGTTTGACGGGCAGCAGCTCAAGTTGGGAATCGAAGAATTTTTTATTCCCGAAGCAGCTGGAGATGCCTTGGAAGAGGATATTCGGCGTTACCCTGAAGCCACGCGGGCAGAAGTGAAAGTGGATCCCTGGGGCAAGGCAGCATTGGTCGGCCTCTGGGTAGGGGAGCATCGGTACTAAGTGCTCATTCTGCCCGGCTTTAACGCTTTAACAATTAATCACCATATTCTGACATCCGAACCCGAAGGAGAGCCGGAAAACTGAATGGGGCAGGGATCCCTATCACTTGCCCCTCGAAACCCTGAAGATGGCGAGAACCGGAGCTGTGCCATTGAGGAGCTTGCTAAGTGCTGCACAGCCTTGCTCAACACCTGAATTAGGGTCATCCCAATTGGGTCAAACTTCTTCAGCTAGAAATCGCAGGAGCCCCGCACTGTACCCGTAGGGTCAGTGCCGGGAGGAATGCGAGGTTACAATAGAACCATGACCCAAGTCCTGACCGTATCCTGCAAGCTCAAGGTGTCCCCGTCGCAAGCCGCCAAATTGGACGCGACTTTGGAGGCTTTTGGCCAAGCCTTGAATTGGGTCAACCAGAACACGCCGGAGAAAGTCGCCAACGCCGTTAAGCTCCAGTCTCTGTGCTACCGCGAAATCCGTGCCCGGTTCGGCTTGTCCAGTAACTTGGCTCAGCAGGTCTGCAGGCGGCTGGCCGGCGCCCGTAAAGTTGCCCAACAGAAAAACCGCCCCGTCAAAGCGTTCAAAGGAGACTTCGCTACCTACGACGCTCGTATCTTTTCGTTCCGCGAGAAAGACTGGACGGTGTCGCTGACCACGGTGGAGGGTCGGGAGCGCTTTGAGCTGGCGATTGGCCGCTACCAGAGAGAACGGCTGGCGGGCTCCAATCCCAAATCTGCCACTCTGGTCAAGCGTAAAGACGGCTCCTACTCTATTCAGATCTGTGTGGAAGCGGAGCCATCCCCACCGCAACGCACGGGTAGAGTGCTGGGGGTGGACTTGGGAAGGACAGATATTGCCCATACGTCAGAGGGGGATAACTGGAATGGACAGCAGTTGAACAAAGTCCGAGACCACTACTCTCGATTGAGGGCGGCACTCCAACGCAAAGCCAGTAAGGGCACACGCAGTTCGCGGCGCAGATGCCGTCAACTGCTGCAACGGCTGTCTGGCAAGGAAAGACGCTTTCAGTCGCGTCAGCGTTGCGTAGCAAAAACGTGGGTCAATCATCGCATCTCTAAAGCTATTGTCTCTAGGGCAAAAGCTACCAACAGCGCTATCGCCCTGGAAGACCTGACAGGGATCCGGGAGCGCATCAACCAACAACCCCGCAGTAAAACTGAACGGCGCAGGGCCAACAGTTGGGCGTTTTATCAACTCCGTCAATTTTTGGAGTACAAGGCTCTGCGTGCAGGGGTTGCTTTGATTCTGGTGCCGCCTGCCTACACGTCGCAGACCTGCCACCGGTGTTTGCACATTCATCCCGACCCTGCGCAATCCTACCGCAGTGGAAAGAAGTTTAAGTGTGGACACTGTGGATGGGAAGGGGATGCGGATTTGAATGGTGCGAATGTGATTGCGCTTTTTGGGGCTGCTGTAAACCAGCCTAGAGGTTCGTGGTTGGCTTGCCAACTGCAGGGCTACCGAAAGCCCGCTCCGTACCGCTTTAGCGGTCGGAGTCGGGTAGTTTACGTTTTCACTTCCGAATCTCTCCTATCCAACAGGTTTTGCAACCACACCTGAATATCCCGCAGGCTCTCCGGGGAAACTTCATGGCCCATCTCGTACTCGCGATAGGTGAAGTTCAGTGGCAGCGGGGCAAAATAATCCCTGATCTGGCGGCCAAAAGCAATCGGCAAAACAGCATCAGCAGTGCCATGAACCACCAGGATGGCCAGGTGTTTCATCCGCTCCGGCTCCACCGCCTCGGCCAGGATCTCTGGAGATAGGCGCCCACTCATTGCCACCACCCCCGCCAGCTTCTCCGGCTGGGTCAGAGCCAAGTACAGGCTCATGATCGCCCCCTGGCTAAACCCCAGCAAATACACCTGCCTGGGATCCAGGGCAATACCCGGGATCCCACTGGGCAGCGTCTGTTCTAGAAAGCGGCTCAGGAGCTGGAGGCTATTGCGCGCTTGCTGGGGATCCCCCACCAGCCCTTCCGGTGTCCAGGCCATTTCAAACCAGGCAAACCCGCCTCCACTCCAAGGAATAGGGGCTCTCAAGCTGATCACCGCCAACCGAGGATCCAGATAGGGGGCCAACTGGAACAAATCCCCCTCGTGGCTGCCGATCCCGTGCAGCATTACCAACGCAGGCGCGGGTCCTAAGCCGCCCTGTCGAGGCGGCTGAAAGCGGTAGGTGAGGGGCAAAGAAGAAGGCACGCAGCGGATCCTCAAAGGCGGAGACAAGGTATGGCCGGCCTACGCCCAATCCTGGGGCTGGCGGAGCACCTGGTAGAGCTTAGCTTCCCACGTGTCCGGCTGGGGCTCGTAGCCATATTCCCAGCGCACCAATGGCGGCAAAGACATCAAGATCGACTCGGTGCGGCCCTGGGTCTGGAGTCCAAAGATCGTGCCGCGGTCATAGACCAAGTTGAACTCCACGTAGCGCCCGCGACGATAGAGCTGGAATTGCCGTTCTCTCTCCCCCCATTCCATCCCCTGCCGCCGCTCCACAATCGGCACATAGGCCGGCAAGAAGGCGTCGCCACAGGCTTGCACCAACTGGAAAAGATGTTCCCAACTGCGGGATCCCACCCGCACCTGTAACGATGGTGGCTCAGAAGCCAGTTGTTCGGGATCCCCTTCCGCCTGACCTTCGGGCCGATAGAGCAGCCCAGGGCGTTCATCCTGATAGTCGAAGAAAATGCCGCCAACGCCGCGCGCCTCGCCGCGATGAGGTAGGAAAAAGTAGCGATCGCACCAGATCTTGAAAACTGGGTAGTAGACGGGATCCAAGCGGTCACAGGCTGCCTTGAGGGTGCGGTGAAAATGGGCCGCATCCTCCTCAAACAGGTAATAGGGGGTGAGATCCATCCCGCCCCCAAACCACCAAACCGGCCCCGCCTCGAAATAGCGATAGTTCAGGTGTACCGTCGGCACATAGGGGTTGCGAGGATGCAACACCATAGAGGTGCCTGTGGCGTAGAAAGGATGCCCTGCCGCTTCTGGACGCTGTTTCAGAATCGAAGGGGGCAGATGGGATCCGAACACCTCGGAAAAATTGACTCCCCCCTGCTCAAACACGTCTCCCTGCTGAATGACCCGCGAGCGCCCGCCCCCTCCTCCAGGGCGTTCCCAACGGTCTTCCCGAAACTTGGCTTTTCCGTCTAGGGCCTCCAGACGGGCACAGATGTCATCTTGTAGGCGCTGCATGAATTGGCTCACCTGTTGACGGGCATCCACTGGCAGCGCTGTAGGGCTTGAGGCCAGCATCATAGTCTTCCAATCTCTCGAAACTCGACAAAAACCTCTCCAGCCCCCATCAAACCTCTCAGACTGGGAGAGCCGAACTGCCAAACTGAAGAGTTCTAACCTGGCCGGGCAAGAAACTCCCTGGAAATCCAGGCCGCTCTTGGATCTTACGTGGGAACCGCCTCATAGGGACGAAGTCGCGCCCATTTGTTCCGTTCCTCGCGAAAGCTCTGGCAGCCCACCACATCCCATTCCATCTCGGTGCCCCCATTGCGGATATTGACATTGATCTGGGGGCCCTGCGGCTCAAAATCCGGCGTCAGTGTGAGATGAGGTTGCTGATGCTGCGCTTCCACGGCATGGTAGGTGGTACAGCGATCCACGTAGTAGCAGTGAATACAAATACACATGGCTGCTGCCTGCAAGAAACGGTTCCCAATCTTGAGGGTAGCATCCTGCCTCCTTCCAGACGGCGGATCCCCTCTTTCTCAGCCGATTCTTGAGATATTTCTTAGCAAAGAGAGGCATCTCCTCGTCTCTCGTCTAAAATCTCGACATATTTCTCAGGCTGAGGCTTGATCTGCCCTTAGGATCGAACCATCCAGGCTATCCAGAGGAACTGCCATGAACACTCACACCCGCTACCGCTTCACCTGCACCCTCTCCTTTGGAGATATCTACGGCCAGATCATCGTTTGGCTGATTGTCATCTTTGCCAGCTTGGCCGCTGCCCTCTCCCTGATGAATAGCCCCCTCTACGCTTTTCTCACCATTGCTCTGATTTTGGTGATCTCCCTGCCTTTCCTGCTCTTCGCCTTCGTGACCACCCTGCTCAACCACATCGAGTTTGCCGTTGTCCCTCCTGAGGAAGAGGAAAATCGCGCTGCTGCTGCCGCTAAGTCGCCCGTGGCCGTCAGTTAGAAACAACTGGCAGTCGGTTGGCGCTTGTCGGATGGATCCCTTGCCCCAAAGACACCTGTGCTGAGTTAAAAAAACCTTGGCTCTCTTGGTCTAGCGCTTGAGTTGGCCCCTGCAAGGCGAGCAAGCGGGTAGCCTTTTATTGGCATTTTATTGGCAATTGTTTTACCAAAGAATTGGGTCTAAAGCCCTGCCGTTCACGGCAGCTTTTGTGCTGTACTCTAGACCAGTAGTAGAGTAGTCAACCACTTAAAAAACCCGGTAGTCCGGCGACTACGCAAGCAACCTAAATAGGTTTTGCCCTTTCTCTTCAACGGTACTTAGGGCAGAAGGGAACTGCCCCGCTTGGGGAGATGGGCACCGCTGTCGTAAAGGGGCAACCCGATACGGCAAGTGCTGTCTTGGAACCAAGAGCCAGAATCCTCTGCCTTTGGGCAGGGGAGTATGGTGACATCCTCCCGGCGCTCGTCCTGTGGACAGAGCGCGGGCCACCCTTCCCGTCAGCAGGACGGAGTCCTTACCTCGCGGTCGGGCATTCCTGCCCCACGCCACTTGTCTGGGTCTACAACCCCCGACAGACCGACTGAACAGGCAGTTTCCCTTCCCCAGCCTCCCTGGCTACTGCCAGCTTGCAAAACAAGTCTAATCCCAGGGAACGGTGCATCGGCAGACAGGATGGACTCCTGCACCCAGGAACCCCTGTCCACCGGCCAAGAGCAAGATGCTATCCACTCGTTGATTTCCGGCAAAGTGTAGTTGTATACGTCCTGGCCAATCTCCAGCCACGCCAACAGCAAGGCCTCCGTCCCGCTGACGCGAGCGGCTTGTTGGGAGGCATCTGGATCAATCCGGTGCTTGTAGGTTACACCAGCATAAGTAGGTTTTGCTACAGATTTCGCTCAGGGGTATGGTGGGGATCCCTGTATCCCGGTGCTCACCCTGCGGGTAGAGCGCAGGACTGATTGCCCCCGCACCACCGTTAGCTAAATCGTTGAGTTGCTCTGCAAGCTAAGATCGGCAAACCCTGTTCCATCGATGAGGATCCGCGTCGGCCATGATGACCGTAATGGAGTTTTTCGCCCTCAGTGCTGGGGAGTGGATGTGCCAACGCACCAGCCATCACTTGGCTTTTCGCCGCTCTGAGGGTGGGAGGTCGCGGCTACAAATTGCCACCCTTGCGGCAACCGATCCAGCAGTCATCCGGGTTTGCGAGTTGTTCAGGGTGGATCCCCGACGAGCTGTGGGAGCAGCGCGGGTGCGGTGGGATGGCGAGCAGGAGTGGGACAACGAAGAGTACAAGGGAGACGTGGTGCTGGTACCTATCCCCGATGAGACCGATCCCATGCGCGGGCAGTTGCTGCGGGATCAGGGCTACGCTGAGAAAGTACCGGTGGCCGGTACCTATGTCATGGGATCCGATGGCGCCCTTACCCTTTACACCCAGTATGAGATGACTGAGTCGGAAGAGCGCATTTGGTTTGCCAGCCCCAACTTGCGCCTGCGGGCCAGCACTGTCAAGCGGTTCGGTGGCTTCAGCATGGCTTCTTTCTGCTCCGAGGTGCGTAAACTCTCCGTCGGCCCTTCTCCCACCCCTACGGTGGCCGAATCCAGCTCTTTCCGCAGCTAGAGCGTTTTCTCCTCAACCGCAACACGGGTTGTGCCATGCACCAAGTCTTGGATCTGGGGATTAACCTGCTCCACGCCAATCAACACCAGGCCGACCACAACCGGGAGCATTTTGATGCCTGGGGAGTAACCTGTCTGAACCTCATGAGCGCGCCGGGGGCGGGTAAGACGTCTTTGCTGGAGAAAACCGTGGTCGCTCTTGCCGGCTCGCTGCGCCTGGCGGTGATCGAGGGAGACATGACGACCCAACTGGACGCGGAGCGGTTGCGTCGCTACGGGATCCCGGTGATTGCCATCAACACGGGGCGGGCCTGTCATTTGGATGCGGCCATGGTGGCCAGGGGCTTGCAGCAATTGGAAGCACTGCTGGATCCCCAACAACTGGATTTGCTGCTGGTGGAAAATGTCGGCAACTTGGTCTGCCCGGCGGAGTTTGAGGTGGGGGAACACGCCAAGGTAGCACTGCTCAGCGTCACAGAAGGGGAAGACAAGCCTCTCAAGTACCCAATCATGTTTCGAGAGGCGGATTGTCTGCTGATCACCAAAGTGGATCTGGTTCCTGTGTTGGAGGTGGATTTGGATCGGATCCAGGCCAATATCCGCGAGATCAACCCTTCTGTGCCGATTTTTTGTCTTTCTGCCAAGACGGGTGACGGGCTGGAGCCCTGGCTGGGCTGGATCCGAGAGCAGATTCTCCTTGCCCAACACCGACGGCAGCCGCAGTGAAGGGTATCATACTGAGCATCTAGCCGTGGAACTCTCCTCACCTGAGCTGGCCAGGCAGGGGATGAGTTAGCACCTCTGGCGGGTCAATTTGCAGATAACTTGTGTGGATGGAAAATCCCGGCTATGGCCAATTTAAGTGACTTTGTACAGGGCATTGAGCAGTTGATCGAGCTGGCTCAGAAGCTGGACGAGAAAAAGCAAAGTGGAGAGCTGCGAACCGAAGTCCGCATCCAGGCCCGTCCTCTGGGCAGTTCTATTCCCCCTTCCGGCTCCATCCCCCGCCGCCGCAGCCCTGCCCAAACGGGGGATCCCCCCTGGAGCAGCGAGCCCCAAGTGATGTCTGCGGTTCGCTTCCAGGAACCGTCCAAGGCCGCTGTGCCCGACCCGCCAGCAACTTCTGCCGACCGCCCAGAGTCTTGGGCTGGGCCACGCCTCAAGGATGTGGGGGGACTGAGGGAACAGCTCCAAGCGCTGCGGGAGATGGTGGAGATCCCCCTCAAGCGGCCCGATCTGCTGGCCAAGCTGGGGTTGGATCCGCCCCGCGGCGTGTTGTTGGTAGGCCCCCCCGGCACCGGCAAAACCCTGACGGCCCGCGCCCTGGCCGAGAGCCTGGGGGTGAACTACATCGCCATTGTCGGCCCGGAGCTGATCGGCAAGTACTACGGCGAGGCGGAGGCGCGCCTGCGGCAACTGTTTGAAAAGGCAGCCAAATCGGCTCCCTGTCTGGTGTTTATTGACGAAATCGATGCCCTAGTGCCCAACCGCGCCACTGTCGAGGGGGAGGTGGAAAAACGCCTGGTGGCCCAGATGCTGGGGCTGATGGACGGGTTTGTGGCCCAAAAGGGGATCGTGGTGCTGGCAGCCACCAACCGGCCCGAGGCTCTGGATCCGGCTCTGCGGCGACCGGGGCGCTTTGATCGGGAGGTGATCTTCAAGGTGCCGGACCGGGAGGGGCGGCGGGAGATCCTGGCCATCCACACCCGCGGCATGCCCTTGGCGGAGGATGTGGATCTGGACAGCCTGGCGGATCAGACGCTGGGCTTTGTGGGGGCAGATCTGCGGGGCCTGTGCCAGGCAGCAGCCTATGCGGCTTTGCGGCGGCAGGTGCCCGATTTGGGATCCCCCATCCCCGAGTCCCTGACGGTAACCGCAGCGGATTTTCAACAGGCTCTGCAACAGGTGAAGCCGGCGGTGCTGCGCTCGGTGGAGATTGAATCCCCGCAGGTGAGCTGGGATCAAATTGGCGGCCTGGAGCACGCCAAGCAGATTTTGCAAGAGGCCATCGAGGGATCCCTGCTGCACCCTGAGTTGTACGAGCAGGCTCAGGCCCAAGCGCCCAAGGGCATCCTCCTCAGCGGCCCCCCTGGCACTGGCAAAACCCTGTTGGCCAAAGCCATCGCTTCCCAGGCCAAGGCTAACTTCA
The DNA here is from genome assembly GCF_054059115.1 of Thermostichus sp. MS-CIW-26. Lineage (NCBI taxonomy): Bacteria > Bacillati > Cyanobacteriota > Cyanophyceae > Thermostichales > Thermostichaceae > Thermostichus > Thermostichus sp. MS-CIW-26. The sequence goes on along the minus strand of NZ_JBSSBV010000055.1, from coordinate 7,509 downwards.
TTGCCGTCTCCGGCCCGGAGCTCTTGAGCAAATGGGTGGGATCCTCCGAGCAGGCGGTACGGGAACTTTTTGCCCGCGCCCGCCAATGCGCCCCCTGTGTCATCTTCATCGACGAGATCGACACCCTCGCCCCGGCGCGGGGAAGCTACTCCGGGGATAGTGGGGTCAGCGACCGCGTTCTGGGGCAGCTGCTGGCAGAGCTGGACGGGATCCGCCCCAGCCAGGGGGTGTTGGTGGTGGCCGCCACCAACCGCAAAGCCAGTTTGGATCCCGCCCTCACCCGGGCCGGCAGGTTGGAGCTGCACCTGAGCGTGGAGCTGCCGGATCGCAGCGGGCGACGGGAAATTTTGGCCGTTCACAACCGCAAGCGTCCCCTGGGGCCTGATGTGGACTTACAGGGGTGGGCCGAGCAGACCGAAGGTTGGAGTGGTGCCGACCTGGCCCTGCTCAGCAACCGCGCCGCCATTGCCGCCATCCGCCGCCACCGCGCCACTTCCGAGACGGTGGATGCCAAAACCCTGGTCATCCAACAGGAAGACTTCTGTCGAGCCTTTGCCGAGCTGCAGCAGCAACGCCAAGCCAGCTGATCCCAGCCTGAGGGCTATTCCCATCACGCCAGCGGTTCGGAGCACCTTCAAACTTTCAAAATCAAAAGACTGGGATCCCTTGCCATTCTGGTTGGCTGTGGGCGTGGGCTGACTCACCGCAGGTGCGGGGGGTGGGAAAGATCTTGCCGGGGTTGGCGATGTGCTGGGGGTCAAACACCTGCCGCACCCATTGCATGCTCTCCAGATCCGCAGGCGTAAACATTTCCGGCATGTAGCAGCGTTTGTCTGCCCCGATGCCATGTTCGCCGGAGATGCTGCCCCCCAAGCGCACGCAGAGCTTAAGGATCTCGCCCCCCAGTTTCTCCACCTGCTCCAGGGATCCCGGCACCGACTCGTCGTAGAGGATCAAGGGGTGCAGATTGCCGTCGCCAGCGTGAAACACATTGGCCACCGGATAACCGTACTCACGGCTGAGGCGCTCGATTTCCTTCAAGACAAAGGCTAGCTGGCTGCGGGGGATCACCCCATCCTGAACATAGTAGTTGGGGCTGAGCTTGCCCATGGCGGCAAATGCTGCCTTACGTCCTTTCCACACCCGCGCCCGCTCTTCCGGGTCGGATGCGACTTGCACCTGTCGCGCCCCATTTTTGAAGCACAGCGCCCTCACCTGTTGGCTGGCTTCTTCCACCTCCAGTTCCAGCCCATCCACCTCCACCAACAAAATGGCCGCCGCATCCCGCGGATAGTAGCCCAACTGCACCACATCCTCCACGGCATTGATGCTGAAGTTGTCCATAATCTCCAGGCCGGCGGGGATGATCCCGGCAGCAATGATGTCGGAGACGGTGGATCCCGCCGCTTCCACACTGTCAAAGTCTGCCAGCAAAACCTGCACTTGAGCCGGGGCCTTGAGCAAGCGCAGGGTAATCTCGGTGGCAATGCCCAGGGTGCCCTCGGATCCCACAAACAGCCCCACCCAGTCGTAGCCGGGCATCTCCGGGATCTTGCCTCCCCAGCACACCACCTCCCCATCCGGCAGCACCACCGTCAGGCCGAGAATGTGGTTGGCTGTTACGCCGTACTTGAGGCAGTGGACACCGCCGGAGTTCTCCGCCACATTACCTCCGATGGAGCAAACCGACTGGCTAGAGGGATCCGGCGCATAAAAGTAGCCTTGGGCGGCCACGGCCTGGGTAATCCAAGTGTTAATAACCCCCGGCTGCACCACCATGCAGCGGTTGTCCAGGTCGATTTCCAGGATCTGCTTCATCAGGGTGGTGGCGATGACGACGCTATTTTCCACCGGCAGGGCCCCCCCCGATAGCCCGGTACCGGATCCCCGCGCCACAAAAGGCACCCCGTAGCGGCTGCACAGCTTCACCACCTGCGCCACCTCTTCTGTTGTGCGGGGCAGCACCACCAGCGCCGGCCTTTGCCGGTAGCTGACCAGCCCATCGCATTCGTAAACCAGCAGCTCCTCCGGCTTGCTGATCACCCGCTGGGGATCCAGAATCTTTTTGAGCTCAGCCGTCAGCCTGATCCAGTCGAAGGTGAGGCCGGTTTGCAGAGGATGAGAAGAAGTTTTTGCGCTGGCAGTGCGAAGCACTTTCATAACAGTAGGCTCAGCAGGAGTTTGGGAGGGGGATATTGTCACTATAGTCTTGCTGGCTCCAACAGATAGTCCATGCAGCCCAACTCCCCCAGCGCCGAACAAATCCTCAACCAAGTGCGGCAGCTCTACGAGCTCTACCCCTTCCCCCCGCAGCCCATCGGCACTGTTCCCCCGCCAGGGTGGAATTGGCGCTGGAGTTGGCCCCAGGCCCATGCCTTTTGTACGGGATCCCATCCGGGTCGGCGCAAGGTGCGCATTCTGGATGCGGGCTGTGGCTCGGGAGTGGGAACAGAATACATTGCCCACCAAAACCCCAACGCAGAAATTTGGGCCTTTGATCTGAGCAGCCGCGCCCTGGAGATTGCCGAGGCCCGTTGTCGGGCTTCCCAGGCACCGCCGGTGCAGTTTCGCCAGCTCAACGTCTACGACATCGACCAGCTGCCGGGGCAGTTTGACTTCATCAACTGCGTGGGCGTGCTCCACCACCTGCCCGATCCGCTAGCGGGGCTGCAGGCTTTGGCCGGCAAATTGGCTCCCGGCGGGATCCTGCACCTGTTTGTATACGGCGAGCTGGGCCGCCACGAAATCCGCCTCATGCAAAAGGCCATCCGCCTGCTGGTAACGGGTTCTGAACACCAGACCCTTGCCTCGGCGGAGCAATTGCAGAGGGGTCTCCAGGTGGGCCGCCGCCTTTTCGAGATCTTGCCGGAAACCAACCGCATCCAGCAGCAAGAACGGGCCCGCTGGGCCATCGAGAACGTGGACGACGAATGCTTCGCCGATATGTACCTGCACCCCCAGGAAGTGGACTACACCATCGAGACTCTGTTTGAATTAATCCGGGCTTCCGGACTGCAGTTTCTGCGCTTTTCCAACCCGGAGTTTTGGCGGCTGGAACGGGTGTTGGGCCAGGACGAGGCCCTGCTGGCTCGGGCGGCTCAGCTGCCGGAACCGGAACGCTATCGCCTGATCGAGCTGCTGGATCCGGTGGTAGCCCACTACGAGCTGTTTCTCGGCAAGCCCCCCATCCGCCGCTGGGAATGGACAAGCCCGGAAAGTGTAGCATCGGCCATTGCCCACCTTAGCCCCTGTCTGGGCCTGTGGCCGGGGCGGAGCATTTTCAACTACGCCTACGAAGCCATCTCCCTGAGCGAAGAAGCCTTCGCCTTTCTCCAACAGGTGGACGGGATCCGCACCGTCCAAGAGATCCAGGCTGGCCTAGAGTGCCCCCTGAGCTTTGAGCAACTGCAACGCTTGCTGCGCTGGCAAGTGCTGCTGCTGGAGCCTCAAAACTCAGTCTCCTGAGAGTTTCTCGACCCCTTTCCCTTGCCTCAGCGGGACGAACCTTGGCATTTGCCCTCTTGTTCTTCTATGGCTTATCCTAGAAAGCTGTGACCTTTAGCTCTGGCCCCGCATATTCTGGGGTTGTCATCATGCCCAAAATCAAAACCCGCAAGGCAGCAGCCAAGCGCTTCCGCCTGACCGGCAGCGGCAAGTTTATGCGTCGCAGGGCCGGGCACAACCACTTGCTGGAGCACAAAACCAGCAAGCGCAAACGCAAATTGGCCGGTGTAGCCCTGGTGGACAAGCGGGATGTGGTCAATGTGCGCCTGATGTTGCCCAACACCCACTAGCCGGGATCCCGCTCGCGCCGGCAAGAAGATTTCAGGGGCTGGCATTGGCGACAGCAGTTCCGATCCCGTTAGCAGGACGGAATGCTTCTACCCTTCAGTTTGAGTTTGTTCAAGTTCCTATTGAGTTACTGCCATGAGAGTCAAACGGGGCAATGTCGCCCGCAAGCGCCGCAAAAAGATCCTCAAGCTGGCCAAAGGCTTTCGGGGAGCTGGTTCAAAGCTGTTCCGCACCGCCAACCAGCAGGTGATGAAGGCTTTGCGCAGCGCCTACCGGGATCGCCGCCGCAAGAAGCGGGATTTTCGTCGCCTATGGATTACCCGCATCAACGCGGCCACCCGTGCCCAGGGCCTGCGTTACCACGAGTTCATCGATGGTCTCAAAAAAGCCAATATCCAGCTCAACCGCAAAATGTTGGCCCGCTTGGCTTTCCTGGATCCAGAGGCCTTTACCCAGGTGGTGGAGGCAGCGCGCCAGTCTCGCGCCTCCTGAGGAGGTTCCGACGGCTATCCAGAAGTCCTTCCTGGCAGCCATTCTGGCCCTCGCCTGCCTGGGGAGAGGGATCCCTACTGTGGCTCGTCCTTGGCCGGAGATTGTGGATTCTGGACGGCTGCGCGTTGCCGTAAAAGACAACTTGAGGCCGCTGGGGTTTCGCACTCCTCAAGGGGATCTGCAGGGGTTTGAGATCGAGCTGGCTTGTGAGCTGGGATCCCGGCTGTTGGGCTCGGCAGAGGCTGTGGAGTTGGTGCCGGTCTCGAATGTAGAGCGGCTGCAGGTGCTGGCTGACGGCCAGGTGGATTTGGCCATTGCTCAGATCGGCATTACCCCGGATCGGGCCCGCCAGGTGGAGTTCACTTCTGCTTACTATCAGGATGGCCCCAGCTTGGTTGTGGCTCGTTCCCACAACTGGGAAAGCTGGTCGGACTTGCGGGGCGGTCGCGTTGCAGTCTTGCGCGGTTCCAGCGCCATTCCCCTGCTGAATCGATACCTGCCAGGGGTGGAGTTGGTGCCTGTCGACTCCTACCGAGAAGGGGCGGAACTGCTCCTGAAAGGGGCGGTGCAGGGGTGGGCAGCAGATCGCTCGGTGCTGGCAGGGTGGCTAGCAGAGCATCCTCGTCGCGAAAGCGCTGCGGAGCAACAGTTTCAATTTCTGGGATCCCCCTTGGCAACGGTGGGGCTGGGCATTGCCATGCCCAAGGGGCTGCAGCACGCCGAATTGCGGCTGCGGGTGCGCCGAGAACTGGAGAATTTGCGGGCTGAGGGCTGGCTGACAGAGCGGGCCAGAGCCTGGGGGTTGCCCTAAAGTTGAGGATACTTCCTACTCTTTGTCTCTGATACATTTACGCTGAACACTGCTGAACATCACTGTTCAACTATGCAGCGATAGCATTCTGTTTGTTTCCAAACAGAATGGCGGTATCCCGCAAAGCTTTGAGTAGAATACCCAAAGCGCAGTTTCCGTGTCGTCTTACTACCAATTTTCTGCTTTGCTTTGGCTACCATGTTGGCAGACTCGAAAGTAAACAGAAAGATCAACTGGTAGTAATCCGTACTGAACATATTATACATTATTTTCAGTATAGTTGATTATACATTATTTTCAGTATAGTTGAGCTTATTATTGACTAGAGTCATGCTCTTGGGAAGATTTCTCTCTTGAGCAGAAAGGCGGGCTCAGTGCAGAAAGTGACGTATGCCGGTGCAAACCATGGCAATACCGGCAGCGTTGGCAGCAGCAATGGAATCGGCATCGCGGATGCTCCCCCCCGGCTGGATGATGGCGCGGATCCCTGCTTGGGCAGCCATCTCCACGCTGTCGGCAAAGGGGAAGAAGCCATCGCTGGCCAAAACAGCTCCTGCTGCTTGGGATCCCGCCTGCTGGAGAGCGATCTCCGCTGCTCCCACCCGATTCATTTGTCCGGCTCCGACGCCGAGCGTCTGCCTCTGCTTGGCAACGACAATGGCGTTGGATTTCACATGTTTGCAGACTATCCAGGCAAATTCCAGATCCGCCCACTCCTCCGGTGTGGGCTGGCGCTGGGTGACCACTTGCCAAGAAGGGGGGCTGTCGGTTTGCGTCGGTTCCTGGTCGCGACAGCGTTGCAGAGCAACAGGTGAATCGGCGTCTTGCACCAGAAAGCCCCCGGCCAGGGTGCGGATTGTTTGGGCAGGCCCCACACACAAGTCCGGCAAGATCAAGACCCGCAAGTTCTTTTTGACTGACAGTAGCTCAGCCGCTTCTGGAGTGCAATCGGGAGCCACCACACACTCCAAAAAAGGCTCCACCAGCCGTCGGGCGGTCTCTGCGTCCAAGGGTTGGTTGAGGGCGACGATGCCCCCAAAGGCCGAAACTGGATCAGCAGCCAGGGCAGCCTCGAGGGCGGCAGCCGGCGATGGGCGAATGGCCACCCCGCAGGGGTTGTTGTGCTTAACCACCACCGCCACCGCTTGTTCAGGTTGCAAGAACTCCCTCCGAGCAGAGCCAGAAGACACAGAGCCCTTCCCGTCAGTGGGCCGCGTCGCATCAGCATTGCGGAGTAACAAGGTTAACTCTGCCGCCAAGGCACGGGCCGCCTCCAGATCCAGCAGGTTGTTGTAGCTCAGCTCCTTCCCCTGCAACTGCTTAGCCCGGTGCCAGCCGGGGGCAGCCGGATCCGTCACATACCAAGTGGCAGCTTGATGGGGATTTTCCCCGTAGCGCAGGCGTTGCCACAGGATCCCTTGCAGTTGAAACCTGTCTTCAGCGGCAGCTGCGGAGGACTGGGAGGGACCTGCTAGCTCCAGGCGAGCCAGGTAGGTGACGATGGCGCGGTCGTAGGCCAGCACCTGCTCAAAGGCCCGACGAGCACACTGGAAGCGAAACGCCAGCCGCTCTGTTTCCCCATAGGCCCCGGAGAGCAGTTGCAAATACTGGGGGTACTGGCTGGGATCCGTCAGCACCGTAACGTAGGGATAATTTTTGGCTGCCGCCCGCGCCAAAGTGGGCCCGCCGATATCGATCTGCTCAAAAGCTTCCTCCAGAGACACTCCTGCCTGGGCCACTGTCTGTTCAAAAGGGTAGAAGTTGACCACCACCAGTTGGATGGGAGGGATCCCCAGCGCCTCTAGGTCTGCCCGGTCTTCGCTGCATTCCAGGCGGGCCAAAATGCCGGCGTGAATGCGGGGGTGCAGCGTTTTCACCCTTCCTCCCAGGATCTCCGGTGCGCCAGTGTGGGCAGAGACAGGGGTGACCGGGATCCCAGCTTCTGAGAGCGCCTTGGCGGTTCCCCCACTGCTGAGCAGTTGAAAGCCATGCTCTTGCACGAGGGACTGGGCCAGCGGGATCAGTCCGGTTTTGTCGGATACACTCAACAAAGCCAACGGTACAGAATCCTGTTCGCGACAGCGTTGCGCAGTAGCAAGGGGCATTGGAGGCGTTATCCAGTAGAGAAGGGCCCAGAGGAAAAAGCTGGCCGGGATACCCAGCCCAGCGCTCTCACAGCATACCCCGAAAGCTGGACCCTCTTGTCCAGCCACCTGGTTCAGACAAATCTTCAGCTAGAAATCGCAGGAGCCCCGCACTGTACCCGTAGGGTCAGTGTCGGGAGGAATGCGGAAGTTACGATAGAACCATGACCCAAGCCCTGACTGTAGCTTGCAAACTCAAGGTGTCCCAGTCCCAGGCCGCAAAGTTGGATGCGACAATGGATGCCTTTGTGCAGGCGTTGAACTGGGTCA
>NZ_JBSSBV010000054.1:0-18071 GCF_054059115.1 Thermostichus sp. MS-CIW-26 | reverse complement strand
TTTCTGCTTTGCTTTGGCTACCATGTTGGCAGACTCGAAAGTAAACAGAAAGATCAACTGGTAGTAATCCGTACTGAACATATTATACATTATTTCAGTATAGTTGAGCTTATTATTGACTAGAGTCATGCTCTCTCCCTATTGCTCCGCAACGCTAACGGGACAGCAGAAGTGGCTACAACGCGCGGCTGAGGGCGCTCCCCGGCCCCTGAAACAACAGCCAAGAAATAAGGAAGTTGGTGACAAACACGCCCAGCAGCGCCGTAACCACTGCATCGGTGGTGGAGCGACCCACCCCCTTGGCTCCCCCGCTGGTGGAAAGGCCCCAGTTGGAGCCGACAATGGCGATCAAAGACCCAAACACCATCGCCTTCAAACAACAGACGAGCAAATCCCAGGAGCTCAGAAGGGTTTGCGCCGAGTTGAGAAACACTGCAGGAGAGATGTTGTAGGCCGAAGCGCAGATGATCATCCCCCCCACCAGCCCCGTCAGCAGGGAGAGGATGGTGAGCACCGGCAGCATCAGCCCCGCAGCCAGCACCCGCGGGATCACCAGATAATCCACCGGATCGGTGCGTAACAACAGCAAAGCGTCGATCTGCTCCGTGACTTTCATGGTGCCCAGCTCGGCAGCAAAAGCGGATCCCACCCGTCCGGCCAAGATCACGGCCGTCACCACAGGCGTCAGCTCGCGGGCAAGGGCAATCGCCAAAACTCCCCCAATTAGGGAGGAAGCGCCAAAGTTGATGAACTCCCGCGCCAACTGGATGGTGAAAACACCGCTGATCACCACCGCCGTAATCAAAACAATCAGCAGCGACTCCAGACCCACCGCCGAAAGCTGATCCAGGGTGTTGCGGCGATGGATACGACCCCGCATCAGATGCAAAATCACCTGGCCGGCCAGGAGAAAACTGCTGCCCACCCGCTGCAACCAGCTCATGGTTTCCGTCTCAAGAAGCCGTTATCGCTAGGCGACGCTTTGGCGACCCCGTTAGCGGGGCGGAATCCTTCGGGGTTGCCGGCTCCGCTGGCAGCTGAAAGCTGGGCACAAACGAGGCCCGTGTCAGGGGTTGATCCAGGATCAGCCCCTCTCCCCCCAGCACTTCTAGGGCACGGCCTTCCACCGAGATCCAAACCCGGGCGCCGGGGTTTTGGCTGGTGGCCGTGTAGAGCACCTGCGCAATCCGGCTCATCATCGTCGTGGATCCCCCCCCTTGCGTGAATTCGGGGGAGAAGTTGAGGAAAATATCGTCGCCCTCCACCCGCACATCCAACACCCGCGTCTGGGGGGGAATGGCCGTGGTGAGGTGGGGATCCCGGGGGCCGGCAATCAGCTCCTCCAAGGCCAGGCGGATGGCTTCTTGAGTGTCAAAGGCGCGAACCCTGCGCTCCTGCTGCACGTAGTCAATAGAGTTGTCAGCACTGGTCAGCCAATACAGGGAAAGGGTTTGCCGGGGCCCGATGCTGTACCACCAAGCTCCCCCCATCACCCCTAACCCCAGCAAGAAGCCAAGGATCCCCAGTTGTAGGGCCCGGCCGCGACGTGGGCAGCGACGCCGTCCTCCCAACCTAACGGAGCTGAGCTGTGCAATACGGCCTCCGTAGTGGCTCATCGCTGGCAACCCCCTGTCTTACCTAGCTCTAGGGTAGCGAAGAAAAGCCCACTCTGCCGGGGATCCCCCATAGGCTGGACAGGCAAAAGTGCGGCAGCAACTGGGATCCCTTTATTTGTATGATGATAATGATTTACACCCGGCATTGCTGAGTCGATAACTGAGCACACAAGGAGCTGAGCCTCAATCATGGTTACTGCCACCGCTACTGCCACCAATGTTGGCTACATCACTCAGGTCATTGGGCCTGTGATCGACGCCGAATTTCCCAGCGGCAAGCTGCCCGAAATCTACAATGCCCTCAAGGTGGAGGGCACAACCGAAAGCGGCCTGAAGGTTAACGTCACCTTTGAGGTGCAGCAGCTTTTGGGGGATAACCGCGTGCGTGCGGTGGCCATGTCCTCGACCGACGGCCTGGTGCGGGGCATGCCGGTGGTGGATACGGGCGCTCCGATTACTGTGCCGGTCGGGCAGCCCACCCTGGGGCGCATTTTCAATGTGCTGGGAGAGCCGGTTGACCAAGGAGAGCCCGTTCAAGCCCAAGAATTTGCCCCCATCCACCGCAGTGCGCCTCCACTTGTCGATTTGACGATTAAGCCAGAGCCCTTTGAAACCGGCATCAAGGTGATTGACCTGCTGGCCCCCTTCAAAAAGGGGGGCAAGGTGGGCCTGTTTGGCGGTGCCGGCGTCGGCAAGACAGTGCTCATCCAGGAGCTGATCCACAACATCGCTGAGGAGCACTCTGGCCTATCGGTGTTTGCGGGCGTGGGAGAGCGCACCCGCGAGGGCAATGACCTCTACAACGAGATGAAAGAATCCGGTGTGCTGGACAAAGTGGCGCTGGTCTATGGCCAGATGAACGAGCCACCGGGTGCCCGCATGCGGGTTGGCCTGACTGCCCTGACCATGGCAGAGTACTTCCGCGACGTTAACAAGCAGGACGTGCTGCTGTTCATCGACAATATCTTCCGCTTTGTGCAGGCCGGGTCGGAAGTGTCGGCGCTGTTGGGCCGCATGCCCTCGGCGGTGGGTTACCAGCCCACCTTGGCTACCGAAATGGGCAACCTGCAAGAGCGCATCACCTCTACCAAGCAGGGATCCATCACCTCGGTGCAGGCGGTGTATGTGCCTGCTGACGACTTGACGGATCCGGCCCCAGCAACCACCTTTGCCCACCTTGACTCGACGGTGGTATTGTCCCGCAGCTTGGCAGCCAAGGGTATCTATCCGGCGGTGGATCCCCTGGATTCCTCTTCCACCATCCTGCAGGCGGACATTGTGGGCGAAGAGCACTACAACACCGCCCGGGCAGTGAAGCAAACGCTGCAGCGCTACAAAGAGCTGCAAGATATCATCGCCATCCTGGGGCTGGACGAGCTGTCGGAAGAGGACAAGCTGGTGGTGGCCCGCGCCCGCCGCATCGAGCGTTTCCTGTCCCAGCCGTTCTTCGTGGCGGAGGTATTCACCGGCTCCCCCGGCAAGTATGTGAAATTGGCAGACACCATCAAGGGCTTCCAGCGCATTTTGTCGGGAGAACTGGACGATCTGCCGGAGCAAGCCTTCTACTTGGTGGGCACCATCGAAGAGGCCATCGAGAAAGCCGAGAAACTCAAGTCCAAGTGAGCCCCAAGCGCTCCTGCCCCTCTCCTCTTGGGAGAGGGGAGCTGTGAATCCCAGCAAGCTGTTGGGAAGGGCCCCGTTGGGTCGCTTGCTTGGGGTTTGCTGCTGTTCGGGACAGCTACAGCTTGCGGGACTGTAGGATGGGCCTCTTCTGGGCCTCTTCCTAGGGATTCTCGGCAACAGGCCCAAAGCGATAGCCCTTGCCGTAGACGGCGTGGATCAATTCTGCTGCCCCGGGCAACCTGAGGCGGCGCCGCAGCAGGCGCACCTGGGCTGCCAAGACGTTGCTGCTGGGGGGATCCTCTCCGGCCCACACCTGCTCGTAGATCTGGTCGTGGGTGAGCAACTGGCCGGGGTGGGTCATAAAGTACTCCAGCAGGCGAAACTCTTTTTGGGAGAGGTGGATCATCCGCCCCTGCCGGTAGGCCACCTGGTTCTCCCGATCCAGCTCCAAATCCCCGACCTGCAGGCGAGGGATCCCTTCTCCAGGGCCGGTGGCCCGCCGCAAGAGGGCCCGCACCCGCGCCAGCAGTTCCCGCAGCTCAAACGGCTTTACCAAGTAATCATCTGCCCCGGCATCCAGCCCTTCCACCCGGTCGTCTAGGGTATCTTTGGCGGTCAAAAACAGGATGGGAGTGGTGCCATCCACCTGCCGCACCCGCTGACAGAGGGAAAGCCCGGAGAGCTCCGGCAACATCCAATCCAAGACCAGCAGATTGTAGGGCAGGGATCCCGTCTTTTGCAGCAGTTCCCAGGCTCGCCCCCCCGTGTAGGCCACGTCCACCGTGTAGCCCTCTCGCCTCAATTGCTGGGCCAGAGAATCGGCCAACTCCACTTCATCGTCCACCAACAAAATCCGTGCCATAGGACTCCGTCCCGCTAACGCGAACACCTCAGGACTCGGTCTCGCTGTTGTCTTGGAAACAATGTGGAGCGCTGACGTACTCAGAAAAGGACTCCGTCCCGCCAGAACTGGAGAGCGGCTCAAGCTGCAAGGATAGATTGTAAAGGCGGCGCCGCGTCCAGATGGGGGATCCCTGTAAACGCTGGGCCAACCGGCGGCTGGCTGCGGAGCGGGATAGGCCCTCGGCCAGCAATCGGGCCATTTCTTGACGAATTTCCGCTTCCGATTCACTGTCTCCCCGCCCATTCAAGGACTCCGTCCCGCCTCTGGCAGGGTTAGGGCTGGGAACGGCACCCACATATCCCTCAAGCAAGAGGGTGAACTCCCCTCGGGGCGGCTGAGCAGCGCAGTGCTCCAGAGCTGCTGCCAGGGATCCCCGCCAGAAGGACTCATACAGCTTGGTCAGCTCCCGCGCCAGCACGATCTGCCGCTCTGGGCCGCAGTGATCCAGCAGATCCCGCAGAGTTTGGCGCAGGCGATGGGGGGCTTCATAGAGAACGACGGTGCGCTCTTCTTGGGCCAACTGTTGCAGGCGGGCCTGTCGCTGACTGGGTTTAAGCGGCAAAAATCCCTCGAACACGAATCGTCCTGTAGGCAGGCCCGAAGCGGTCAAGGCGGCAACAGCAGCTACCGGCCCCGGCACAGGGATCACCGGGATCCCGGCCTGAATGCAGGCGCGCACCAACTCTTCTCCCGGATCGGAGATGGCAGGAGTGCCGGCATCGCTGATCAGGGCCACCGACTGGCCCGCCGACAGATACTTCAGGAGTTGCGGGATCCGTTGGGCAGCGTTGTGCTCGTGATAGCTGATGAGGCGGGCGGAGATTTGAAAATGTTTAAGAAGCTGGCCGGAGTGGCGAGTATCTTCTGCCGCCACCCAGTCCACTTCCCGCAAAACCCGCAGCGCCCGCAGGGTGATGTCTTCGCGGTTGCCGATGGGGGTGGCCACCAAGTAAAGGCTGGCGGTGGGGTGTTCCATCCCGAGCTCCAAGGCTGAGCTGCCGATAACCAGACAATAGCCAATTAGAGCAATTAGAGATCGCCTCGGATCCCCAGATTAACCTCTCTTGGCCGGTGCCCCGATACCCAAGCATCTGCCTTTCGCGGTAGCGGGACGGAGTCCTTTCGCGTCAGCGGGACGGAGTCCTTTCGCGTCAGCGGGACGGAGTCCTATGGCAGGATCGAGAAGTGCTGCGGAGAGAGATCCCGGTGCGCTTGACAACGCGGGCCACCTATAGCATCAAAGCTTTGTTGGATCTGGCGATGCTCGGCTCCGGGCAAATGGCTTCGGTGCGGGCCATTGCTCAGCGACAGGGGATCCCAGCTCCCTACCTGGAAAAGTTGCTGATTGAGTTGCGCCAGGCCGGCTTGGTTTGTTCCCAACGGGGGGCCCAGGGAGGCTACCGGCTGGCACGGGCACCGCGGCGGATCCCGATCAGCGCCATTTTGGCGGCGGTGGGAGAATCCCTGCATCCTCTTGTGGAGAGTTCTGACGCCACAGCCGTGTATTCGGCGGAGCGGCTGGACTGGGTGACGGAAGCCCTGTGGCAGCGGATCGCTCGACGGGTGCAGCAGGTGTTGGAGGAAACCACTCTGGAAGATCTGTATTTTGATGCCCGGAGCTGGCAAGCGGCTCAGGATCAGGAGAGTGGATTTGTGGTTTGAGCCTGCTGGCGGGATGGAGTCATCGCTGTTTTTCCCGGCCCAACCAACTGCCGGGCTGGTGCTGGCGGCAGCTTTGGTATTGGATTACCTGCTGGCAGATCCCTGGGGTTGGCCTCATCCGGTGCGGGTGATGGGGGCTGTTATTGCCTGGGGGCAAGGCTATATCCTCAAGCACTGCTCAACTCCGCGAGCACAACAGTGGGGCGGGGCAGTTCTCACCCTAACTTTGGTGGGGGGATCCTACGGCATAGGCTGGGGGCTGGTCGCCATCGGCAATACCATCCATCCCTGGGCAGGGATCCTCATGCAGGTAACCCTCATGGCCAGTTGTCTGGGAGGGCGCAGCCTGCGCTTTGCCGCCTTGGAGGTGTTGGATCCCTTGGAAAAAGAGGATCTGCCGGAGGCCCGTCAACGGCTCAGCCGCTACGTGGGGCGGGATACAGAGCACCTGACGGCATCGGAGATTTTGCGGGCGCTGATTGAGACGGTGGCCGAAAATACCCCCGACGGAGCAACTGCCCCTCTGTTCTACGCCTTCTTGGGAGGGGCGCCCTTGGCCCTAGCCTACAAGGCCAGCAGCACGCTGGATTCGATGGTGGGCTACCGCCACCCCCCTTTCACCCATTTGGGCACAGTGCCGGCCCGCTGTGAGGATGGGCTGACTTGGCTGCCCTGCCGCCTGACGGTGCTCACGCTGGCGCTGCTCAGCCGGGATCCTTGGGGGTTCTGGCAGCGGTGTCGTCAGGACGCGCAAGCGGATCCCAGCCCCAATTCGGGGTGGAGCGAAGCAGCTTTTGCCTGGCGGCTGCAGATCCAACTGGGAGGAACCAATTTCTATCAGGGGATCCCGAAGGTGAAACCCAAATTGGGGATCCCAGCTCGCCCCTTGACCCCGCAAGTGGTGCGGGAAAGCTTGGGACTGCTGCGACAGGTTGTATGGATTTGGGGGAGTTTGATGGTGGGAGCAACTCTCCTGTTGACCGTTCTGCAACTCATGGTCGTTTATTTCTCCCCCTAGGATGAACTAAACAACCGGTTGCTTCCTGCTTCTACGACCCTTACCTAGCTGAGCTTTTGACTCAACCCCGGCAGAGGAATCTCCACAGGCGCAACTTCCCCCAGAACTTGAGGTAGAGTTAGCAAAGCTAACTAGATCGGCGGCAACAAAAACCGTAGCTGCTGTCAACCTGCCGTGAACCTAGAACCGCTGAAATAAACGATGATAAAAACAGCAGCTGCTACAGATATCAAGCACAGGGCGGTGGGGCATCCCGTCCTTTTCGCGTCAGCGGGACGGAGTCCTTGAAGCTCGCACTCTCTCGCTTTAGCGGCGCGGAGCGCTTTGCGTCAGCATGAGTGCGGGAGTTATGTCACTTGTGCAACCGTTTATCGCTGGCTGAGCCGAGCAGACCTCACGACAACAAAAGTCAAGACCCGCAAGCGAAAGACAGACTTGGCTGCCCTGCAGCAAGACGTAGACCAGTGCCCAGAAGCTCGACTAAAGGATGGAGCCCAGCGCCAGAGCAATACCCATTAACTGCAGCATTGACAATATCCGACAATATCCAAACAACAAAAAGGCCCCCTTTCGAGGGCTTTTTTGAGGATACTGTTGCGCCGTTTTACCGTGGTTTTCGACCTGGAAAATCCAGTATAGGATACCGGGGATGATTGTCGATAGTTTCCAAATCAAGTTTGGCCTACTGCTCTCACATCCACTTCCCATCCTAATTGTCGAAGGGTATAGATCGCAAAAACATAACGGCAGTCACCAACGCCGCAGAATCCTCTCCCAATCATACCCCATTTTTGGGGTGTGCCCGTCAAGTGCTCACCAAGGGCTAGGATGAAAGATAGCTTGACTTGTTGCCGGCCATGCTTGGTTCCTGGTTAGACAACATCTACGGCGCTTGGTTTCTGCCGGAGCGCACCTTTCGGGCGTTGCGGGAACAGCCTGTTCTCTGGCAAGCCTTTGGGGTGGTGGGGCTGCTCAACGTCCTGGATGCGATTCGCCGCTCTGGGGTAAGCCTGCCGAGCATGGTGCTGGCGGTGCTGATGGGATCCCTGGGCTGGGTGGGTTTGGCGGCTTTGTTGCAATTGCTGGCCTTTTGTTTGGGTCGGGCTGTCCCTTCCTTTTCAGCGCTGCTGTGCTTGACGGGGTTTGCCGGTTTGCCGTGGCTGCTGCTGGGGCCTGCTCAATCGTTGGGTGGGGTGGTGGGATCCCTGCTGGGCTTGTCAGCTCTGCTGTGGTTTGTGGTTTGGCAGGTGCGGGCAGTAGCTGTAGCGCTGGATTTGGAGTGGTGGCGCCTGGTGGGCCTGATCCCATTGGCTTTCCTGGGGGGGATCTTGGCCCTGAGCTGGCTGACCAGCAGCGTCGTTGCTTTGGCTTCCTTGGGCTAAAGCTTATAGTTGTTTCAGGTTAAGGTGAGACGCCTGGGCTACTGATCGCGCCAGCGGGACGGAGTCCTTGAAAAGCCTTCCGGTTCTGCGTATTGTTGCTCCGCAACGCTATTGCTATGCCTACGGCACCCTGACGGGAACCGCAACGCTATTGCTCCGCAACGCTGACACGACGACGCGAAGACGCGACTAACGTTCTAGGTGTGGGTGCAGCGTCCTGGTTGGAATTGAAATGATTGTAATTCTCGTTGAATCCCGGCGTGTGGCCAGGGATGCTTCCCTGGAATTAGCGGGGCACTCGCTGCAGATGCGGCTTTTCCTCCGGCAGAATAGCGCCTTCTACGGGGCAGACCTGTAAACAGATGCCACAGTCGATGCAGGTGGAAAACTCAATCCAAAAGTAGTCGGTGCCTTTGGCATTTTTGGTATCGCCGGGGTGGATGCAGGCGACGGGGCAAGCCTCTACACAGTCGGCCACACCTTCACAGATATCGGTGACAATTGTATGCGGCATGGATCCCTCCCAATGATTGCTCTAAGTCAAATTCTAAGTGCAATTGCCACAAGGTCAGCCTTGACGTCGCCTGCGCTTCCTATGCTTTTGACTTTTTGATTGAGATGCGCGACATTAGCCCAAAGCTGTCTGAAAAAGATGGGGCTTATATCCCAGTCCTGGGGTTCATTTTAGGCCAAAATTGCTCCCCAACGAAGAATTTTCCGGATTGTCGCTTTTTCTGACTTTGTCTGGGGCCTCTCAGCACAGCGCCAACATGTGGGAGGTCAGAGACAGTCGGCAAACCGGCTCCCGCCGCCTCGAGAGTTCTTTCTTGCCAAAAATGCCAAGGGACATACTCTGCTTTGGCCTAAGTTTTAACCGAAAGGTAGGATGATTTGCCACAAAACCAAAGGCTAAATCTCTCTGGGATCCCGCTCTTGAGACTGCCACCAACGGCTGAGGGGCCAATACAAAGCGGGTGCCCAGAGGCTACTTAAAATAGCAGACGTGAGGGCATTGCGTTGATGGTTCCACCAGATGCTCTCCAGAGAACGGGGGCCATCGCCGCCGATGCTGCCGAAAGAGTGAAGGGAGTTCCCCAATCCATCCAGCAAAGTTTGCATTCCCGCCGGATCCAGGCCCTCGGATCCCTGGGAGGCGGCAAGCCACATCCACTGCAGCGCCATCAGGGTTTCGGCGATCACCACCATACCAAAAACGATCAAGGCCACCGAGATAAAGTCTTCTTGCATGTAGCGTTGTTTTTGCAACTTGGCGGTGAGGATCCCAACTACAGCCAGCCCCAGCGCATGGGTAGGACAAGGGCTGGTCAGCGCATCTTGCAGAAAACCCAGGGTGACCCCGGCAACAGCCCCCTGCCAAGCTTTGCGCCGCACACTCCAGCACACCACCCAGATCAAGGGCCAATCTGGGGTTAAGCCTGCTAGCTCCAAGCCCGGCCCTCGCCACCAAGGGGCCACTGCTGCCAGCAATCCCGACAGGACAGTCACCAGCCAGTTAAGGTGAGACTTAAGCTTAGGAATCAGAGGGTTGAGCATAGCGGTAGATCAAGGCCCATTCCAAGAGACCCAGCGGCGCCGACAGTTCGACAGTGGCTTGAGGGGCAGGGCTGGCATCCAAGTTGACCGCTCGAACCGTTCCCACCACAACCCCGGCTGGGTAAAAGCTGCTCAGGCCCGAGGTCACCACCACATCCCCCACCTCTACTTTGGGGGCCTTGTCGAAAAAATCCAAAATGGCACTCTGGGTGCCCGTACCCCTCAGGATGCCCATGTGTCGGCTGCGACTCAGCATTACCCCGACACGGCTGGTGGGATCGCTGATCAGGAGCACTCGGCTGGTGTTGGGCGTGACCGACTCAACTCGCCCGATCAACCCGCCCGGCGCCATGACTACATCTCCCACCCTGACTCCATGCCGGCTGCCGCGGCTGAGGGTGAGCTGTTGCCACCAGTGATCGGCGCTGCGACCCACCACGGCTGCTGGGATCCCCGCTTGGGGCATTTGCTCGGTAAATTGCAGCAGTCGCTTCAGCTCGCGGTTTTGGTACTGCAACTCGGCTACCAGGGCTTGCAGCTCACGGTTAGCGGCCTGGCTGAGCACCGCAGCGGGATCCACAGGCGGACGGGCTGGAGCAGTGATCCAACTGTACAATTCCACCAATAGGGATCCCTGGGTTTGGCGCAGGCCCAGCGCTGCCCCCATCGCCAAAGCAGACAGGAGTAACCCCAAGCCGTAGCGCCTCCACCATTGGCGTAGCCGATTCAAGCAATACCTCTCCGACCCACTCGACTCACACCTCAAATCAGGAAATCAGGGAGAGGGAGAAGCGCCTCTAGCCCTTGAAGCTGCCGCTCAACACTCGACCCAAGGTTTTGAAATCCTCTAGAACTCGCCCTGTACCCAGCACCACACAACTGAGGGGATCCGGGGCAATGTGAACCAAGATCCCGGTTTCATGGCTGATCAGGGCATCCAGACCCTTGAGCAAGGCTCCTCCCCCGGCCAGCATGATGCCTCGGTCGATGATGTCGGCAGCCAATTCCGGTGGAGTGCGCTCCAGGGTGCGCTTAATGGCTTCCACAATCACCGAGAGGGGCTCGGCCATGCTCTCGCGAATTTCGGTGCTCTTCACCGTGACGGTACGGGGTAAACCCGAGAGCAGGTGTAACCCGCGCACTTCCATGGTCAGTTCCTCTTGAATTGGGTAGGCGGAGCCAATCCGAATCTTGATCTCTTCAGCGGTGCGCTCCCCGATGGTGAGGTTGTGAACCTTTTTCATGTACTGGGCGATGGCCTCGCTCAGCTCATCTCCCGCTACCCGCACCGACTCGCTCAGCACGATCCCCTGCAAACTGAGGACGGCTACCTCAGTGGTGCCGCCGCCAATGTCGATGATCATGTTCCCAGTGGGCTCTTGCACCGGCAGCCCGGCCCCGATTGCTGCTGCCACCGGCTCATCCACCAAATACACCTCCCGCGACCCAGCTTGGAGAGCGGCTTCCATCACCGCCCGTCGCTCCACCCCAGTCACACCGCTGGGGATCCCAATCACAATGCGGGGAGCAATCAGGTACCGGCCCTCGTGTACGCGGTGGATGAAGTGTTTTAGCATCATCTCCGCCGTGTCGAAATCGGCAATCACCCCATCTCGCAGAGGACGCACCGCTACAATGTTGCCGGGGGTACGGCCCAACATTTTTTTGGCATCTTCCCCCACAGCCAGGGGTTGCTTGGTGTTTTGGTCGATGGCGACCACAGAGGGCTCTTGCAGGACAATGCCTCGCCCGGCCACGTAGACCAGAGTGTTGGCAGTGCCCAAATCAATGCCCATATCACGGGAAAATCGGCTGAAGAACCCCACGGTAAGTCGCTCCAGTCTTGACTTGGGAAGAAGCAGCAAGCTTTGGTACCTACTATAGTCTAGTTCTGCTAGAGAATCTCCCCCGAAGAGTGGGAATCTGCTCCAGAGAAACCGGCTGTAGCTGTATCCCAGCCAGCTGTGGAAGATCGAATTCGCCGCTAAGGTGCAATCCTGTTGTGATTCGGGATCCCTCGTGCCTAAGGTTGCCATTGCTCCAGCCGGCTATCCGGCCATCGCCCCCTATTCTCCCGGCGTGAAGGTGGGCAAAATACCCTCTACATCTCGGGCACATTGGCCCTGGATCCGGAGGGCAAGACGGTGGGATCCGACATCGCCACCCAGACTCGCGTGGTGTTGGAGCTGAGTGACATCCTCCCGACGCTCACCCTGCGGGTACAGCGCGGGGCTTCTCGGCAGTTTAGCTAAGATAGACCAACCCGGTCTTTTGGCGGTTGCGATGCAGCTCTCTGGTGCCTTGGTTAGCGTGGCTACCCTGGACTTGCCTCGTCTACAACGCTTCTATCGGGATCTCTTGGGGATCTCTCCCCAAGTCCAGCTCCCGACAGAGGGGGATCCGGTGTACGTAGAGTTTCGTCTGCCAGGGTTGCGGCTGGGCCTTTATCGCAGCCGTCATCTCGGCAGCCGTCATCTCGATGGTGGTGCCCAAACCGAAGCGGTGAGCCTCTGCCTACAGGTGCAGGATTTACAGGGATCCCTGACAACACTGGAGGGGTTGGCGGAAGCTTATCAGATCTCCATTTCCCCCCTGCGGCAAGCCTTTCATGGACAGGAGGTGGATTTTCGGGATCCCGATGGCAACCGGATTGTGCTGCACCAGCCCTCTGCTGCTTTTGAGGAAGCGACGGCCTGGGATCCCCAGGGTTAGATTCGCCAGAGATAGATGGTGTAGGTGTTGATAACATCCGATACAGTGGTGGTGGCGGTGGGGAGCCAATCTCCCATGTCGAAGGAGTGGGTGACCAGACGAGCGCCGGGCCGAAGCTGGGAGCGCAGCTTGTCTCGGATCAGCAGGTGGGAGCGGGGCAGCAAATAGCAGCTCACCACCGTCGCCGGGGTTAAGTCCAGAGTGAGCAGATCCTGCTGGAGAAAAGTAACTCGATCCTGAACTTGGGCTTCTCGGGCCCGCTGTTGGGCTTCCAGGATGCGCTCCGAGTCGATATCCACTCCCATGCCCTGTGTGCCAAAGCGCTGCGCCGCCCGGATGAGAATGCGGCCATCCCCACAGCCCAAGTCGTAGAGAGTATCCTCGCTCCCCACCTGGGCCAAATCCAGCATGGCATCGACAACCAAGGGCAAGGTGCGCACATAGGGGGCCAAGCTGATTCCCTCTGGACTTTGCCGGTTGGGCTGGCATTGGAAGAAGGGATCCCTGCCCACCGAGTTCTGACCCAGCTTAGGTTTGAAACCGCGGGGCACCAAGGGTTGATTCCGAGAAGAGCGGTTTTCTCTGTTCATCAAATATTCTCATCAATTTCCCATCAGTCTATCAACCTGTCGCAGTACAGAGCCCCTGCCGTTCTACTGGGTGGAAAGTCACCGCCAATTGCGTCGGCTCAAGTACAGTCTACTAAGGGGTTATGGGATACACCTGTATGGTCATTTTCAACAGGAATGAAACATCTCCGTTCCATTGCTCTCTAACTCCCCTCTCCCTCTGGAGGGGCTGGGGGAAGCGGCGCGGAGCGTCTGGGCAGCGGCGGGAGTATCTCAATCGAGTCTGGAATGACTATGAACCTGCTTGTTCTAAACCTCACTGGGGTCAAGCCTCGGAAACACGATTTTTATAGCCTTTTATATCCCTTAATTTGTAACGGGCTGTATCTCAAAAAATATCTTGATTCAACAACTTAGCCAGGCGTTCCAGCCCCTTTTTGACTTGGCGGGAAACGGTAACGGCGCTGATCCCTAGCCGCTCTGCCGTTTCTTTTTGCGTGAGGTCATAGAAGAAGACAAATTCCAAAATCTTGCGGGTACGTTCCTCCAGCTGAGCCAAGGCATGTTGTAGGCGAATACGATCTTCTTCAGCCAGTTGAAAACTGCGGTAGCGCTGATCCGGAACGACCTCCCCCAGAGCAACACTGTCTTCCTCAGTTTGAATCGGAGCATCCAGGCTGAGCAAAAGGCTGTTTTGTTGGGCCAGCTCCAGCTCTCGCCATTCCTGCTCCGTCAGTTGCAGGGCTTCCCTCACCTCGGCCTCAGAGGGAGAACGGCCCAACTCTTGCCGCAGACGGGCAATCACCTTCTTGGCTTGTCTTTGCAGGGTCGTCCAGCGGCGTGGGATCCGCATGGTGGGGCTTTTGTCCCGCAGGTAGTGTTGAATTTCTCCGCGAATGTAGGGCAGGGCAAAGGAGCTAAAAGCCAGGCCTCGGCTGATGTCAAAGCGTTCGATAGCTTGAATCAAACCCAAACAGCCAACTTGCACCAGGTCGTCGTACCCCTCATTGCATTGGTTGCGCCAGTGGTGGGCCTCTTTGCGCACCAAGCCCAAGTTCATTTCCACCAGCCGGTTGCGCAGGGCTGGATCGCGATTCTGGTGGTACAGCCGCAACAGTTCGGCAGTTCGGGCTTTAACATCCTCACTAGATGCCATAGATCCACATGCGGCTGGGAATCCGGTCTTGGCCAAAGGCAATGGAGGGGGGGCCGCCGAGGGAGACGGAGTTCTTGGGAGAGGTCAGGCGAGGGGCCGTTATCATAGACAACCACTTTACCGATTTGCCGAAAATAACTGTAGAACCAGCACTCAAGGAACTCGAAAACCATTCAAAGGTTGAGGATCCCACCCATAACCAACACCCATCCAGTCAAGAGACGCTTTTGCCCAGCCAGACCCTGCGCAAGCAGGTGCTACAGGGCTACAGGGATGGCGTTAGAAGCACAACCGGACACTGTTGAGATTTGCCAAGAGCTGGAACGTTCTTAGTTTGACCAGGTTTCTTGACCCAAGCAACAGCATCTCCACGGAAAATCGGCGGGTTTCCTCGGCAAAAGAGCGCAATTTTCCCGTAAGACCCAACGAAATTGCCGGATTTCTGTTGTTGGCGTGCTCTCGTGGTTATTGGTGATTGGGTCAGGTTGGCGGTGAAACAGCCTGTGCATTCCAGCCTCTCCTCTCCTTCTGGGAGGTGAGAACGTCAAGAGGCTGTTCGTGACAGCGGCGGGGGGTTCTTGGGGGGATCCGTGCCGGCAAGGGCTGCCAAAAAGGATGCAAAACTCGGCTCCTCGCGAATGAGGTCGAAATAGGGCTCAGAGGAGAGCAAGGGGCGGTAGCGTTCCGGCTCCAGGCGTAGGGCTTGCTCCAAAGCTTGTAGGGCCTGAGGCACTTGGCCTTCCCAGGCGTAGCAGCAGGCTTTGGCGTAGTGAGCCTCGGCATTGCTGGGATCCATCTGCAGGGCCCGATCAAAACTCTGGATGGCCAGCTCGTAGAGGTTCAAGTCCATCAGCACCAGGCCGCGCTGCACCCAGATCTGAGGGCGTTTGGGATCCTGCGCCAGGGCACGGTCATAGCTGTTGAGGGCCTCCATCGGGTTGCCGAGGCGGTGGTGGGCAAGGGCATGGCCGGCCCAGAGAGAGGCCGATTCGGAGCCCAGTTGCAGGGCTCGTTCGTAGCTGGCCAGAGCATCGGCGTAGCGCTCTAGGTGAAACAGAGCCAGCCCCCGACTCTGCCAAACTTGAGCATCGACGGGGTTGATGGCGAGGGCTTTCTCGTAGCTGATTAGGGATCCCTGCCACCGTCCCAGAGAGGCTAAGGTTAGCCCGTGCAGGTACCACGTTTCCGGGCTGTGGGGGCTGAGGGCAAGGGCCCGTTCGTAGGCACGTAGGGCTTCTTCGTAGCGGCCCAATTGCCGCAGCGTGTTGGCCTGGTTAAAGCGGGCCTCAAAAAAATCCGGTTTCAGCCGCAGAGCCCGCTCATAGCTGGCCAGAGCTTCTTGATGGCGACCGAGATCGTCCAGCAGAGAACCACGGTTGTTCCAGGCTTCGGGGAAATCCGGCTTCAGCTCCAGGGCGCGGTCGTAGCTGGCCAGGGCAGCTTGGGCTTGCCCCAGGTGGTCGAGGGTGGTGGCGCGGTTGTACCAGGCAATGGGATCCTGCGGCTGATCTCCCACCGCCTGCTCGAAGGGCTGTAGTTGAGCCGCCTGTTCCGCCGAAAGGGCAGATGGGTCAACCGCCGGGGCCGGCGAAACGGCTGTAGATTCTGGGGAGGCAGCACGCTTCTGCCGCCGCAGCCACCAGGCCCAACCCCCGGCCAAAAGCAACAGGCTCGCCCCCAGCACCAGCACGCCCACGTCGGTCGGGGCAATCACAAACGGCATGACCCACTTCCTGATACATTTACGCTGAACACTGCTGAACATCACTGTTCAACTATGCAGCGATAGCATTCTGTTTGTTTCCATTCGCGTTAGCGGGACGGAGTCCAAACAGAATGGCGGTATCCCGCAAAGCTTTGAGTAGAATACCCAAAGCGCAGTTTCCGTGTCGTCTTACTACCAATTTTCTGCTTTGCTTTGGCTACCATGTTGGCAGACTCGAAAGTAAACAGAAAGATCAACTGGTAGTAATCCGTACTGAACATATTATACATTATTTTCAGTATAGTTGAGCTTATTATTGACTAGAGTCATGCTCTTTTCTGCGCGCCTCTACATCATCACCAAAAACGGCAGGGGATCGCTGGGCCCTGCCGGCGAGATCAGCTCAATGCGCTTTTCGCCAGGGTAGGTGCTGGGATCGATCTCAAAGGTAACCGTCAGCGCCTCGGCGTTGGCCTGCACCGGTTCCTTAGAGCGTCCCAAGGGATCCCCAAAGCTGACTCGGATCCCTTTACCCGCCGGGCTGACTCGGATTTCCGTCACCTGATCCAGATGGGATCCCTCTAGGGTACAGACGATTACATCCCCGACAAAGGCCTCCAGAGGCCAGCCCCGCCGCACCACCGGTTTGGACATGGTTGTCGCTCCCACAGGCTTCTGCATCTCAGTTTAATTTT
The DNA here is from genome assembly GCF_054059115.1 of Thermostichus sp. MS-CIW-26. NCBI lineage: Bacteria > Bacillati > Cyanobacteriota > Cyanophyceae > Thermostichales > Thermostichaceae > Thermostichus > Thermostichus sp. MS-CIW-26. The sequence goes on along the minus strand of NZ_JBSSBV010000054.1, from coordinate 1,475 downwards.
TCATTTTCCCCTCCCTGCTCCAGCCCAAAACGGCTTTGGTGGCAGAGAGGCTCTCCCCCCTTGGGCCGGATCTCCTGCCACCCCTGTAGAGAAGAGGGAGTTGGGGAAAGGGCAACGGCAGGCGCTCGCAGCAACACCTGGCGGTCTGGGCCCACGCTCACCAAGCGGGGCATCTCTCCAAGGCTATCGGCCACCGCAAACAGCACCCGCTCTCGCGCCTGGGGATCCCAGCCCAGCAGCTGCGCATACCCCAGCGCCGGCGGCGGATCCCAGATTTGCACCGGTGGGATCCCTGTCGAGCCAGTGGGCAAAGGCCAGACCACCGCCCGATCCCAGCTCAAATCGGTCTGGAACCAGCCTTCGTACTCCCGCGCCAGCAAAGTGTTCCCCTGCCAGGCTAGAGGCAGGATCATGGCAAAATCCAATGCCTCAACGGGGTCGTACACCGACCCTGAGGCTTGATAGATAACCTGCAAGGCCCGAGTACGGGTGTTCTCGGCAAACAACACACTGGTCAACCGACCAGCCTGAGGCGTGGCCACCAAATCTAGCCGTGTGTACACCTGCCACTGGGGATCCGGCGCCGGCAAGGGATCGCTGCGCAACAGGCCAACCAATGTGCATTGCCGCTGCCGGGCTTGCTCCTGCAAGTCGTACACCCATTCCCAAGGGATGGGCAAAGTAGGGGGAGAGGAGACTCCAGGGGCAGCCGGCGCCATGTCCCTCGCCCAGGCAGCGCTCCCCTCCGCCCAGCCGATCCAAACAGCCACAAGGGCTCTCCCCAGTTGCCACAGCCAGTTTTGCCTGAGCCAGCCCCCCATCTGCCTCACCTTCCGTCGTGACATACTCCCGCACTCATGCTGATGCAAAGCGCTCCGCGCCGCTAGCGCGAAAAGGACGTTTCCTGCGCTTTAAGGACTACGTCCCGCTGACGCGAAAAGAACGGGATGCCCCACCGCCCTGTGCTTGATGTTGATGGCCGCATGGTGGTCGCGCCCTAGTTCTAGCCCACAATGGGAACAAGAATGCCACCTGTCTTGAACCGCTTTCGGTACTCTTTGACCGCACCGAGAGCAGTTTTGACTGCTGCCGTTGGGATTCACTGCAATCGCCCTCAGCCCAGCTCTTTCAGCCTTGACTGCCAGCATTTGCAGAAATTGTCCCCACCCAGCATCATAGGTAGATTTTGCTAGCTTCGTCCTCGCAATACCTTTGATATTCAGGGCTTCGTACCCAATATGTTTGCCCTTGCTTACCAGCCAGTTCGCTGTTTTGTCATGAAAATCTTTGCGCTGAGATAGTGGTTAGTGGATAGTCACTATTCACTATCTACTGGTCACTATCCACTAGTCACTAGCCATAGGCGGTTTGACCCTTTCTTCTTGCGAGACAAGGCTCGCTGCAACCTCTTGAGCCTGAGCTCTGCCTTGCGATAGTACTGGGGAACTGGAACAGACTCCCCCGCGTCGGTCACC